>DXOJ01000843.1 GCA_019412865.1 Bacteroides sp.
GATTTTGTCGGTGAGGCGGACGGATACTTTTATTTCTCCGTTCGGGGAACTTAACTTTATTTTTTCTTGTGCTTGTACATTGGATACTAAATAATAAACAAGCAAGGGTAAAAGAAAATACTTTTTCATTTTTCTTAAATAGTTATGTTGTCGTTTAATGTATTGATTACTAATATTGAGCAAATATAAACAATTTGAAATAGATAATAGTATACTAAATAAAATAGTTTTCTGCTTGGGTAATATGAGGGTATGCTTTTATTTTATCAAAGAGCAAATACAGGAAGTGAAGTATTGACTTGAATGTTTAGTTGTGAAAATAAATAAGCTGTTCATCAATGACTTTGCAGAAGTTGATGAACAGCCTATTTATTTTTCTAAGAATTAGTAAGATTATTATTTATCGGACATAGATGGAGGTAATTCTCCTGTTCTTGACCATTTTGACGGTTTCGATCCCATTACAAATTCTAGTGTACCTCCTTCACATATGTCTTTATGACAGAACCAGTTTTTGTTAAGTGGTTTGCCATTCAAGGTCGCTGATTGAATGTAGATATTTTTGTCGTTATTCTTTTTTGTTATAACCTTCAGGGTTTTACCATTTTCAAGATGTATAGTAACTGAATTAAATACAGGGCTTGAAATAAGATATGTGTCCTGGCCTGCATTAGGATAAAATCCTATAGAATGAAAAGCATACCAGGCAGACATAGAACCGGAATCATCGTTACCCGGTATTCCGTCACGTGTCGTTTTATATCTATTTTTTAAAATATACCGTACAATCTCGGCTGTTTTGTCTTGCCTGTTTACATAATTGTATAATGACGGAATTAAGAATCCTGGTTCATTGGCTATTTGGAATAATCCTATGTGATAACGTTGGTCCCATATCTTGTGGGTAAAAAAGGTATCTAGTCTTTGAGTGAAAATCTCTTCTCCGCCGCACTTTTGGATTAAACTTTTCATATCATGGGGTACATAGAATGACAACTCAAAAGAGAAAGTCTCATAAGTAGGTTCTCCCCAATTTCCGCTTTTTAAGGTACTGAAATGCTCTTTATCCCAGTACTTTCCCTCTTCGTTTCTTGGCCATGCAAAGCCCGAAAATCCCAAACTTGTTATACTATCATTCCATGTGTTTTGCCAGTTAGATGCATTTTTATAGTATTTATTGGCAATATCTTGTTTCCCTAAACGATCGGCTACCGTAGCGATAGCAAAATCACAATTAGAGTATTCAAAAGTACGTGTCAAGCATCTTTCATAAGCTGAAGAAACATAACCTAATGAGTTATAGTCTGCTAAACCTCCACGGCCTTCTTTTCTTTCATCTCCTCCGGGAGCTACTTTTGCATTTTTCAACATAGCTTGTAAGCCTGCTCCATAATCAATCCCTTGCAGATTCTTTACCATTGCATCGGCAATCAGAATATCACAATTACTTCCTCCTTGAACACGACCATTATCATTACCACTACGTGCATCAGGCATGTACCCTTCATTGTGGTATATGTCAATAAGTGAACGTACCATATTTGATTGAACGGAAGGGGTAAGCAATGTAAATAATGGATGGGTAGCACGGAAGGTATCCCAAATGGCATAGAAATCATCAAAGTTCGGTTCTGTTGATATCCATTTCGGATTTTCTCCGGTCTTGTCTACTGGCTGGAGATAGCAATGATACAAAGCTGTGTATAGTTTAATTTTGTCTTCTTCTTTTCCTGTGACTTCTATTTTATTTAAGATATTATTCCATTCGGACACAGCCTGAGTATGTACTTTGTTGAAGTCCCAAGTTGTTATCTGCTTTAGGTTTTCTTTAGCTTTGCCACAACTGATATAGGAGATACCGACACGTACGTTGATTTTTTGGTTTTCAGAGGTCGAATAGCTCAAATAAGCACCTGTTTTTTCGCCTGAATCGAATTGTTCGTTAATATTCGGCATTAAAGTATTTCCTTTCCATGTGCCGAAGCTTTCTGCCGGTGTATCTGTTTCTGCATAGAAATAGACTGTATAGGCCTCTCCTTCATTCCAGCCTCCGCGTACACGGGTGTATCCTTCTATTGTTGAGTTGGAAAGTATGCGTACTTCCGAACCTACAATTCTTTGAGTTTCGCATATTTGTAAGGCTAGACAACTGCCTAGATCAAAAAGAATTTTGGAGTCTTTGCTTGAGGGGAAAGTATATTCATGAAAACCGGCTTTGCTCAATGCTGTCAGCCGGGCTGCTGTGCGATAACGCGGCAACTCAACTTTGTATTCTCCTAAAATGGTATTCTCGTTAGCACGGGGGGAAGAATAGTCTTCTAAATGTATATCTCCGGTCAGAGGTAACATTAATACGTTGCCATATTTGCATCCTCCGCCTGTTCCGCTTACATGAGTATGGCTGAAGCCGTGTATATTGCCGTCAGGATTCCATCCGGCGTTCCAATCTTTATTGCCGCAATCGGGACCTAATTTTACCATTCCAAACGGAGTACATACTCCCGGAAAAACATTGCCGCCTCCATCTACGCCGATGAAAGGGTCTACATAGCGTGCATTGCCTGTCACGGTTTGTGCTCCGGCACTTGTTACTGCCATCCATGTAGCAATACAAATTAATAGTTTTGTTTTTAACATATCTATTCGCTTTTGATTATTTTCAAATTACAATAAGACGGTCTGGTCTTTGCCAGACTCCCAGATAGCCAAAAGGGCATATAACTCAACGAGTGACGCTTGCCTCAGAATCTCCCATTTATTCATTGAAACAGCTCCGCTTAAATCCTCGTCATTGATTAGACCACTAATGTGATGTGCCTTACCAAACCATGCGTGCAACATTGTGTTGCGCACATCTTCCAGATATGAGGGATTCTTATCAATGGAATAAAGTTCGAAGAATCCGCGGCACATGACGGTGTTAAACCAGGCATGCCCCGGTGCCAGAATATTAAAATCACGTTGCAGAACTTCTGAATGATAGGAAGTAAACCACTTTTTGTGGCAAGCTTCCGCAATTTGATGTGCTGCTGTCAAATACGACTCATTCTTGGTTATTTTATAAAGAAGGCAGGCTAATTGCAATGGTTGTCCTGAATTATAAGAATATTTATTCGTCTCCATACGCCCAGGTTGGGTGGGGTCTTCTGGATCAGGAGAAACATTGTCGTAATACAGATGGTCGCTAGGGTCCTGCATATAGGCTTGCAGCCAGTTGAAGCATTCAATAGCTTTATCCAGGTATTTCTGCTCATGGGTTAGTTGATAGAGCTTACAACTCAATACACCCGTCGGGGCAGTTGAACAAGTGTGCTTTGACTTGCTCGGTTCATTCAGCTCTTTCCAATGAACTCCGCCACCGCAAGTATTGTCCCATCCGTATTGTGATAGATAGTCCCAGACGGCTTTGGCTTGATTTAAATAGCGCACATCTTTAGATATGGCATACCATTTTGCCATATCCAGTCCTATCCATACATTGTCATCATAAAAACGGTCGTTTCCCGAATCCGGATATACACTATATGCTGTGCGTCCATGGTCTGTTACCCAAAAATGTTGGATTCCCTTGAACATATCATCTTCTAAAGAACGATAATATTCTTCCTGTTCCGTGTCTACGGATGCTTCTCTCAAGGCAACAAATGCGGATAATCCTCCCCCTTGTCCCCATACGACTGCATCTCCGTCCCAATATCCTTGTTCTTTAGGATAATATGTTTGCCAACATGTCCTAGGTCCTTTATGATAATAGTATTTTATGACACATGTCATCATAGAGTGGGCGCAGTCGAACATACTTGTCTTTACATACTCGAATGTGCTCGCAAGTTGGCTTTTGCTTTCCGAGCGTAGCTCATTGGCTCCTATCAAGGTGATTGCAACCTCATATGTCCCTTCTGCAGGAACTTGCAATAAGTAATTTCCTCCATACTTATAGTTGTCACCATTCAGCACAATAGTAGTCCATTCTCCGTTTTCTCCAGACTCCGTATTCCGATAAGCTATTTCTATCTGTATGTCTTTCACATAATTTGTTCTTATGAATTTCACCAGAATTTCTTTTTCCCGGCTTGTTTTGTATACTTCCAGTTGTCCCACCGGATCAATCTTCTGGATATCTTTGTCTTCCACAGAATCGTCACTGCAAGATAGTACTGTGCATACCATGGCTAATAAAGATATAAAAATGATGTTTAATCTCTTCATAAACAAATTCTTTTTACCATTGGATTGCCTGGTCCTGATCCGGTATTGTTATATTAATCTTACGTTCCATAGTTAATGAACCTTCCGCTCGATAAGAAGTAGGTACATTTGACGTAGTTATGTCATCATATGTATATTTGATATATAATACATAATAACGATGCATCAGGTAGGGTTGATTGGTATCCATTTCATCCCAAATCTCGTAGGTCGGATGCTCTGTGAGCTGGAAGTTTATTGAAGAATTTGCCGCCGTTATTGTCAGATTCCCTTTCTTTTTAGTCTCCGTAACCTCTGAAGGTTCTTCAAATTTTACATTGATTTTATAAGTTTCCCTATCTATTGCATTATCTTCTTTCGTACCTGCATAGAAGAATACAGTGTTTTCGTCTACGACATGTGCTCTACGATTGTCTACTACCAATGGATCATTGCTCGAATTGGCAAAATAGATGTTCATGGCAGTTGCCGAGTAATTTCCTGAATAATCATTGAATGGTAATACATGAAGCAGGGCTTTTCGCCATCCTTTCCGTTTGTTGGTAATGTACGAGGGGTCCTCCTCAATTGTCAATGGCAACACCCACTCTTTCGAAAGGTTCATTTCTGAAAACTTAAACTTGATAGGGAATAGTTCCTTTCTTGAACCTGCCGGAATATGGCAGGTGGCGGAAGGAAATTCGTAATTCTCCTGTGGTAGTAAGTTATACCATAAGTCTTTTCTGAGTTCGTGAAAGTTGGCTTCGTTCATGGCGTTCAACGTATCCGGGTCTACGGCAATCCGTACATCGAGATCCTTATCCAATGGAGTAGAACCACTGACTAGCACCGGAAGGTTGTAGATAACCTCACCATTAGGCTTGTAGCGGACGTAGATACTTGAAACCTCTCCATCATTAATTGGAGCTTTTAGTGAAACCATGTGAACATAAAGTTCGTCTTTCCATTCGTCATTGCATGCACTGAACGAAAGCAATGCGATAAACAATGTGGCTATATAAATATGTCTTTTTTTCATTCTTATTGTATATTTTAGATTAATCAAAAGTTTCCCATCCCGGCGCCTGTGTCATTTTGCGGTTTCTTTTTAATTCATTTTGTGGCATAGGCCAAAAGTACATCTTACGTGAGAAGTTTGCTTGTAGATTTTCTACTCGTATACGTTCATAAAAGCGTTCTTTTTTGCTTTCAGTCATCAGTACGTTATAGCCATAGATTTGTTCGGACTCTTCTACCGGAGCAAGCTTCCAGCGACGCAGGTCGTAGTAACGTTGATTCTCGCCCATGAATTCTACCTGACGTTCATGTATTAGTTTCTTACGGAACAATGTTTGGTCATTATATGTCTCCTCGTTGTAATCAGGAACTCCAGCACGCATCCTGACAGGCAAGACAGCTTTGCGGATTTCTTCTGTATTTCGCGAAACTGTAATTGGTTCTCCTTCCCAAGTTGTTACTTCGTAGCTACTACTCGGAGTCAATTCGTTTAGGGCTTCCGCATACATCAGCAGGATGTCGGTATAGCGAAGTGGTATGTCTACTTTATCATAGATTCTTCCGTTGTTCGTGTTGCAGTCGTTAGGGCTGACAAATTTCATGACACCTATTCCTGTAGGAATCCAGTAGTCGGAACTGTTTTTTCTTCCGTTATCGCTACCTCTGTAGTACCATACTTGTTGGTTGCGTCTATCTCCATCTTGCGCACTTGCCAATGCCCAAAAAGCACCGTTGAATGCTACGCTGGCATAGAAACGCGGTTCGCGGTTCGCATATTCTTTCCATACTCTCGGACGTATCTGCGGGTAAAGTCCGCGGTTGTATTCATCTTCCGAGACGAAACGTTTGTCTACTTCGCAAGTGTCTAGGAATGTTTCTAGATTGAAGCTACTTCCGTCTGCCATATCATAGGCATCACACTGTTTGATTGTCAGTCCGTGGCGGTTTCTTCCTCCGGCATTTGTGGGTAAATGATCGAGAACAAGATCTCTGACTTGATCATTTAATGCATTGTTTCCTCGTGTAAATATCAATTCCGGATTTTCGGTAGCATACAAGTCTCCATTGAAAATAGAGCGATAAGAGGCGAACGGGTCAATGTCAGCCCATCCTTCCGGGAAATCTTTGTTGGAGTATACAGAGTGATAGGGAGGTCTTACGGTTGCCGGATAAGCGTTATCTCCTTTAGATTGATAGGGAGCGGTGTATAGCTTGTATACACCGGTTGCGTTGGCTAGGTCAATGACATCTTTAGCCGCTGCCGCTGCTCTAGCCCACTTGCTTTCGTCATACGTCTGAGACATTAGCATGCGTCCTTGCCAATCAGTAAAATCAGAGAACTTATCGGAGTCACCGGGACGTGGGTTATTTATCGGACTTGCTGTATATAGAAGTACCTTTGCGCGTACCGCCAAGGCAGCTCCTTTCGTACTGCGATTGACATTCTGTCTGTCTCGTTTCTCAGGCAGTGATCGGGCCGCCAGTGCCATTTCCTCACTGATGTAGTTCACTACTTCATCGTAGCTACTGCGTGGATAGGACATGTCCATATAATCTTCATCAATACTGATTGTCTCTTCAGGAATTAGAGGAACTGGTCCGTATTTTCTTAGTAATAACCAATAAAAATAGCTTCTTAAAAAGCGGGCCTGTGCTTTATAGTCTGCAATTTCTACTTCTGACAGTTCTTCATTAATATCTATATTGTTGATTAAGATAGA
This sequence comes from Bacteroides sp., assembly GCA_019412865.1. Lineage (GTDB taxonomy): Bacteria > Bacteroidota > Bacteroidia > Bacteroidales > Bacteroidaceae > Bacteroides. The sequence continues at coordinate 6,927 of DXOJ01000843.1, forward strand.
AGCCTGGCGAATACCTTCGTAGCAACGGATGTATGAATTGTTTGTCCAGGTATTGTCATATTGTCCGAATTTGAAAGCATTGTAAGTTACGGCTCCGTCACTTTCATTAAAAATCATATCGTCTGCAAAATTAGTTGTGGAATAGCCGATACGTGTGATTTCTAAATTTGTTTCTAACAGACAGTTGTAGCATTTGGCCAGCCATTGTTCCGTAAAATTCTTGCTCTTGAAAATTTTCTCTTCACTTTGACGATCTTTAAAAAAACGTTCCACGCTCAAATAGTCTGAACAAGAAGAAATACCCAGCCCAATGACTAAAATGGCTACTGCAGATAATATATGTTTTTTCATCTGTTTTTGAATTAAATGTTAATTGTAAGTCCTAAGGTATATGATCTTGATAATGGATAAGCCTGACCGTTGGTGCTGCCCAGTTCCGGATCCCATAACTTAAAATTGGAGAATGTTATCAAGTTAGTTCCCATGAAGTATAAACGAACGTTGTTCAAGTGAATCTTATTGATAAGACTCTTCGGAATATTATATCCGATTTCTAGGTTTTTCAAGCGCAGATAAGAACCATTGCGAAGCCAATATGTAGACGGACGGTAGTTGTTACTATTGCCTCCATAGCTTAAACGCGGGTATTCTGCGTTCGGGTTTTCATTTTCACCTAATATCCAGCGGTTGGAGTTCGCCATGTCGGTGAGAATATTTCCCCAATCACCATTCTTGAAAGGATATACAGTAGGACCTTCGATACAGAAAGTTGATTTGCCTGCACCTTGGAAGAGGATGTTGATGTCAAATCCTTTCCATTCTGCGGAAAGACCGAAACCATAAATAAGATTTGGGCGATTGGTTGCACCGATAGGAACTTCGTCATTTTCATCTATCTTTCCGTCTCCGTTGACATCCGCATACTTGATATCACCTGGCATTACGTCGCCCCAGCTCTGTTTCGGACTGTCACGAATGTCATCATAATCTTTGAATAATCCTAGTGAAATAAGTCCGCGGGTTTGGTTAACACGGAAACCTTGTTGGCTTTTATAAGGGTAATTACTGAATTCTTCGTCATATTTCAGGATTTCACTCTTACTGTATGTAAAGTTACCTCGCAGTGTCAGATTCACATCTCCAATACGTTGTTTATATCCCACATTACCGTCGAATCCTTTGGAAACTACCGAGCCAATATTGGTAGATAACTTCATGCCTGTTCCTGTACCGTACATACCAACGGAGAGAGGGATATAGTTACGCTCTTGGTAAATACCGTCACGTTGTTCGTGAAAGTAGTCAATTGTACCGGTCAGCTTGTCATTGAACAATGCGAAGTCGATACCTATGTCATGCTTGGTTGCTATTTCCCAAGTGACAGCATTAGTTGCATAGTAAGTATAGGTCAATCCGTCGAACTGATAGCTTTGTCCTAGGTCTGCATAGTTGTAATTGTTGCTTGCTCCGAAAGTAGACAAGTAGGGAAAGCGTCTATCCATATTGTCATTACCTACTTTTCCGTAAGAATAACGTACTTTAAACATATTGATCCACGGTGATTTTTCTTTAATGAAAGACTCTTCTGCCATGTTCCAGGCTACAGAGTAAGCGGGGAAGAAACCGAACTGATGACCTGTTGCAAAGTTCTCGGATCCATTGTAACCAAAGTTAAAGTCAACGAAGTAACGGTACTTCCAACCATAGGTGAAACGTCCGGAAAGTCCTTGATGACGTCTGTCAATACCTTGCATAATGTCATCTTCCTTTTTTACAGAGGCATTGATTGTCTTATCTTGTGTATATTTCATTACGGCTCCCACCATGTGATTACCAAAGGTACGGTCGTAGTGCAACTCTGCTTCTAAATATTCTTTTCGTTCACCGGTTGAGTTAGCTTCTTGTGACATCAATTGTTCATCTCTGACTTTTCTCATCACAAGACTACCATCAGAAGCGCGGTTCTGTTCCGCTCTCCATAATTCTGGTATTTTTTTACGGTTGATCCACTGATAATTGTTAGTGTCGAATCCATAGCGTCCGATGAATTTTAGACCTTTGGTGATAAAACTGAAATCTTGTTCGAGAGTGATATTGGTCTGCAATTTATTATTCCATGTTTCTTGATAGCCGGTTTGTGTAGCAATGGTCCAAGGATTGATTTGTTCATCGTCCGAACCGAAAGCGGGCGTATATCCATTGGAATACATGATTGGTACTGAGACCGGGTTATAATTCATAGCAGAAGCCCAGATATTGCTTGACATACCCGGTTCGTTCTTTTTGTCTAATGAACCGGATACACCGACTTTTAGCAGTGTGGTTTTGGTGATATCCATATCCACGTTCAGACGGTAGTTCCAACGGCGATAGTTGGCGTTGGTATTATAGTCTTTTAGCCCTTTGTCTACTTTATACATACCACCTTCATCTACATAGCTTGCAGATACATAATAGCGTGCCAATGAACCACCGCCGTTCATGTTGATAGTGGCACGATAAGTAGGTGCTCCTTTTTTCAGGAGTACATCCATCCAGTCTACATTGGGATATAAGTCTTGGTCCAGTCCGTTACGGAGTATATACAATTTGTCTTCAGGGAAGAAAGGTTCTTGGTTACGAGTAGTACGTGCTTCATTCATCATTGAAGCATATGTATATCCGTCAATGAGGTCTGGGGTTATGGTACGTGTGTTGTAGGTTGTTTCTACTTTTGCATCGATTTGTACTTTTCCTCCTTTACCACGTTTAGTTGTTATTAATACTACACCATTGGCGCCACGCGAACCGTAGATTGCTGTGGCAGAAGCATCTTTGAGTACAGTGAAGGATTCTATATCCTCAATATTGAGTTCATTCATACTGCGTTCAAATCCGTCGACTAAAATCAAGGCACTTGAACCTGCTCCGAATGTCGAGATACCGCGAATCCAGAATTCGGAAATATTATTTCCGGGCTGTCCGGAAGTTTGGCGAGCCATTACACCTGCTATGTTACCTGCCAAAGCATTAGTAATGCTTGATGTGGAAGTCTTCAGTGTATTTATATCCACATTGGTAACGGCACCGGTCATCGTTATTTTCTTCTGTGCACCAGTACCTGTTACCACTACTTCATCCAAAGCAGTGGCAGTGGCTTCTTTCATTATGACCTTGATTGTTCTTTGTTCTTTTATCAGGACTTCCTGTTTTTCGAAACCGATGAAAGAGAAAACGAGTCTGTGGTAGGGTTCCATCTTGATTTTGAACTTACCGTCTATGTCGGTGATGGCACCTAATCCCGGGATGTCTTTGATGATTACGTTGACACCAATTAATGGTTCTTTGGACTCGTCTGTCACGAGACCTTCAACCTCTATTCTGTTTGTTTGTACCTCTACCGAACTGTTTTGAGCATACACGCTGCATGTGCAACAGAACAGGAGGAGCAAGTTAAAAATATATTTTTTCATTCGGAATGTGTTTTTATAGTTATTCTATAGAAATGGTACGGATGCTGTGATTTTCTCTATCGGCGATGTAGAAAGTCTGTGTTTCTTCATCGTAAGCGATGCCGCATGGATTATCAAAGCGTGCTTCCGTTTTTAATTCTCCGTCAATATTGCCAGATACCTTGTTGTCAGAAGAGACACTGCCTCTTCCTGCAAAAAGAGATACGTTACCGTCGGGAGTAATTTTAAAGATGCAATGGTTTCCTCTGTCGCATATATAATAATCATAAATGTTTCCGTCCGGACGAGGATTTTTTATGTATTCTTCATTCTTCACAAATGTGCCTTGGTAAGGTTCCTGAAAACGGGCACTCGGACCGGGCGAGGGACTGTACCCGGCTTCTCCTTCTCTACCGGCAAATGTGGTTGGCTTCTGAAATTCATTGGTTACTTTATTATATTGGGATACCAAAATACAGTTACGGCCTGTGATATACATAAATCTTCCATCCGGATGGATACACATAAAAGTACCGGAATCACTATTTTCGTATACACCAAATAATTCTACTCCTTTTTTGCCACCGGTCGTAGGATCGTGAACAGCTTTTTGAAGTCCTCCTTTCCAATAGGTGTTGTAGTAAAGTGATTTATTTAGGGCGCAGTAAACATTGTTATATCCTGTGCGGTCATAAACATAGGGGTGGGCTTTTCTGAATTCTTCAGATCGCAGAATGTAAGCAATTTCACGGTTGTCTTTACTGCTGCTTCCATGGTCATCTGATACGAAAAGAGTGTCTCCGGTTGCATCGAAAGACATGAATTGCATATTCCTAAATCCTCCCTGGCCATTAGTAAGAAGAGTTGAGACTTCTTTTGCTTCCAGATTGATTCGACGTATAGGACCGCCTTGACCATTAATAATTAAGCATTTCTCAATACCAAATGTGTCCATTAATAGCCATTGAGGATTTCCGAATCTTGCTTTTTCAAAGTTTCCGTCTACGTCAGATGAATTTCCATTTTCGTCTTCGCTACCAACAAGAGTACTCACTGAAGGCTGTAGAGTATAATTGAACTTCTTTTCAAATTCATATTCTATAGGTGAGGTTTTTCCGTCGGCACTTTCGATTTTTATTTTAATATTACCATCGAAAGCTTTCGGCGGGACTATACAGTAAATTTCGGTGTTGGTGCAGCCGATAGTTGTCGTGTATTGTCCACCTATTGTGATGTGGATTTTTGAGGGATCAGTCCCAAAATTATCTCCATAAATATGGATTTGAGTACGAAGACTCCCATGATCGGGGGTAAAGTCTGAGAAAACAACCGGTTTAGACGGGTCGTATCCATTGGAACCAATTTTGTCGTCCTGACAGCCGATAAGGCATACGCTCAGAATCAACACCAGTGCCTTATACCAATAGAGGCATCTTTTTTCATG
>DXOJ01000844.1 GCA_019412865.1 Bacteroides sp.
ATAATTACTTTTTTCATCGTTAAGTGCTTTAAGTTAATATAAATATAGTGAGCTATTGCTCGTTTTTTGCTATCCTATTCCTGCTCTTCGTCCCGTTTGATGACAAGCAATTTGTCTACTCGTCCGCGGTCCATGTCCACCACTTCGAATTGCAGATTCTTGTAGGTGAAGATGTCTCCCGCTTTCGGGATACGGCCAATCAGGAACATGGCTAATCCCCCCAGAGTGGTGAAGTCTTCCGATTCCAGATCTTCATAGGATAAAATACCCATTTCCTCCATGAAGTCGTCGATGTTCATTGAAGCTTCCACCAGCATCGAACCATCCTGCCTTGTGACGATTTCTTCTTCTTCCGTTTCATCCTCTTCAAGGATGTCTCCGAAGATACTTTCGGTCAGGTCGTGCAGTGTGATAATGCCTTCTGTGCTGCCATACTCGTTAACAACAACTCCGAACTTGTTTTTGTTCTTCTTAAATAGCTCTAAAACTTTATTTGCATATAAACTTTCCGGAATAAAGAGGGGAGGACGGGCTATTTCGCGTAAGTTAAACAGCTTTTTACTGCCTATCATCAGGATAATATCCTTTACGGAAACCACACCGATAATCTCATCTTTCCGTTCGTCCACCAACAGATATTTGCTATAATGTTCTTCTTCGATTGTCTTCATCACCTTTTCCTGCGTATCATCAGGGTGAAGGATAATGAGATCTCTGCGATGCGTCATCAGTTCGTTAGCCCGTTTGTCGGAGAAGCGGAACACATCACGTATCATTTCCGTTTCCTCTTTGTCAATCACACCTTGTTCCGAACTTTGATGGAGAATCATTTTGATTTCCTCCTGCGTCATGGGGCGTTCTTCGCTTTTCAAACCGATGAGTTTATTCAGTAGCCGGGTAGAGACACTCAGCAACCATACAAAAGGATAAGAAACCTTTGTCAGGAGAATCATGACCGGGCTGAACAAAGTGGCGTATCGCTCCGGATTACTAAGAGCGATAGATTTGGGTACTAGCTCTCCGATAATCAGAGAAAGATAGGTAATGATTGCTACGGTAGTAATCATTGCCAGGTTGCGTGCATAAGCTTCTGCGCCCGGAATGAGGGAAAAGAAAGGAACGAGGTCATCGGCAATAGCCACACCACCATACGCACCGGATACGATACCGATCAGCGTAATACCGATCTGAATGGTAGATAAGAACTTTTCCGGTTCTTCCAATTGTTTTAAAACTCCACGGGCTGATTTGTTACCTTTTGCGACAAGTGTTTCAAGACGTGCTTTGCTGGATGATACCAGCGCAATTTCATACATGGCAAAAATGCCATTCAGTACAAGTAAGAGAAGTATGATAAGAAATTCCATAAATGGATTAAAATGGTTATAGGGTCGAAATTACAAGAAATCAGGGCACTATGCAAATCTATGTTATAGATTAATGATTTTTTAATAATAGTGTGTCCTTTTTTATCAAAAACAGAGGAGGAGATACATTGGTTTGTCAACCGCAGTATCTCCTCCTTTATTTGATTTAGGAACGATGTCCGTTATTATTTAGCGTAGGTTGCTGCTTTTGCTTTCGCACGTTCGATACGTTTCATGGTATCCGGGTGTGACGAGAACATCTTTTGCAGGTAAGAAGCTTGTGGAGCATCTTTCGACAGTTCGGACAACTTAGTCAGTGAGTTAGCCATTGCATACGGGTCGATACCGTTCTTTACACAGAACTCTACTCCGTAATCATCCGCTTCGCTTTCCTGCTTCTGTGAATATTGTGCGCCTGCCAGAGCTTCAGCCATAGCTCCCAGCTCGGAGTCGGTCAGTTTGGCTACTTTATCGCTGCTGGCACCTGCTGCATTCTTCACGGCTGAACGGAGATAAGCATTCTTCATGGCATCTTTAGAATCTGTGTGAACTACGTGGCCAATCTCATGTCCTACCACTGCCATCACTTCTTCATCCGTCATCACATCCATCAGACCGGCGCAAATACGTACACTACCGTCGCCACAAGCGAAAGCATTTACGTCTACCACTTCATATACACCAAAGTTAAGTTTCAGTCCATCCACTTCTTTGATATGTCCCGTCAACTTCTCCAGACGTTTGCCATATTCAGTATCAGGTTTGGTCAATGGATTATGAGCATCCATCCATACCATATACTCCTTACTCATGTTGGCGATGTCCGCATCAGATAAAGTAACGGCTGATACTACGTCTTTACCGGCTTGTAACGCTTTTCCCAAATTAATCTTCTTGCCGAATTGTGCAGAAGCTGTCATACCCATGCCTAACAATACGAAGGCAATCATAGCGATTTCTCTTTTCATACTCTTTTCTAGTTTACAGTTTTATGCATAAATTAATACTCAAATGTTATTCCTAATGTGGGGAGCAATGTCCCGCTCGATTGTTTGAGGCGTTTCATTTTATAGTGTTGGCTGTCGGCAGGAGCTTCCGGATTTTCAATGATACCGGTGCTCATCAGTACATCTTGCTGTTTCAGTTTGCTTACCGTGATATTTTGCAAATCAAGATAGAATCCCAGCATACAATGTTTCAGATAAAATGTCTTGTCGATACGGAGGTCTACCTGTGCAAAAGCCGGAAGACGTTCTTTATTATATTTAGAATAGTCGTAATATGCTTTACCTTGTGCATCCCAGGCAGATACCAGAGATGACTTTTCTTCATCATAAGGCGTATAAGGAGCACCGCCGATGCAACTGACTTTCATCCCGACACTCCATTGGCGTGGCAGATTGTAGGTTCCCCGTAAGTTGAAGATATACCGGTTGTCCCATGCGGATGCAATGTATTCACTCTCTTTGTCGTTGCGGTATTCGCTTTTAAAGATGGTAAAGGAAGAAGCCAGATTCAGTTTCTTGGCGATCAGCCATTTCACCAAAATCTCCGCACCATACGAACGTCCCTGGGCGGTGGAGGTCAGCAATTCGTTGCCAATCACCCCGTAGTCATTTCCTTTGCAGGTAAGAGGAATGCCATCCACAACGGAGAGCGGAATTTTATCATAATCTTTGTAGAATCCTTCCACGGAAACTTCGAAAGTATCTCCTTTGCGCCAACTGATACCCAGACTTTCCTGGCTGACTTTCATATAGCGGAGATTGTATTTGTTGACATACGTTCCGTTATTATCCTTAAAACCGAGAGCCGTGTAAGGAGGCAACTGGTAATAAAGTCCTGCATTTCCGCTTAAAAACCAGTGATCGGCAAGTTGGTAGGAAAGTGATATGCGGGGAGAAAGTTGGTCGGAGAGTGACTTCATGGCAGACGAATAATTGTTGGCATCAGCTCTCAATCCCAGGGAAGCTGTGAAACGTTCGTCCATCGAAGAGTAGCTGATAGTGCCGAAAAGTCCCCAGCGCATCATCCCCAAATAAGTATGGTAATCAAACGTTTGTGCCTGATTGGTATATGCCTTTTGAAAGGTGGTGTTGGTATATTGGCTGTAATCCAGGTTCAATCCGAGGTTGACCTTCCAGTTGCGGAAAGAAGAATTGTTTTCGAAACGGAATTTTGTCTCTTGTTCGGTAGAACGGAGGCGGAGCATCAGATTCTCCGGAATACTTTCATCATTCTGACGGTATTTGGTGTTGCGGTTGTTCAGATAGCTGTGACTGACTACCACCGACTGCACATGTGCGCCTGCATAATGACGATAAACGGCTCCCAATGTAAATGTCTCCTGCTTGATTTTCGGCAGGTAACTAAGAATATATTCGTTGTCTTCGCTATCCGCTTTCGTATTCAGCCGCATATTATCGATTCCCCCAAGTCCCAATATCGTCAGTTCGTTCTGTTCGTTGAACCGGTTTTTCAACTTGAATTGCGCGTCGGTGAAAGTCGGCAGGAAAGGCAGGTCGAGCATATCAAACAGGAATTGCAGATAAGATTGACGCACAGATACCAGATAGGAGGTTTTCTTTCCAATATGTCCGTTGGAGGCCAGAGAGACTTCGGATGCTCCGAGGGTAGCTTTTAGTGAGTTATGCTCCATATCTCCGTCACGTAATTTGAAATCAAGCACGGAGCTAAGCGTGTTCCCTCTATCAGTGGGGAAAGCACCGGTGTAGAAATTCACTTCACGTATCAGGTCGGCATTAAGGATTCCCACCGGACCGCCGGATGCTCCTTGCGTGCTGAAGTGATTGATATTGGGAATTTCCACTCCGTCCAAATAGAAACGGTTTTCAGAAGGAGAGCCACCGCGTACAATCAGGTCATTGCGGTAGCCGATAGGCGAGAAGGCGACTCCCGGGTAAGACTGTACAATCCGCGAAATATCCCGGTTGGCTCCCGGACTCTTTTCTATTTCCTGCAATCCGATGATGCGCAGGCTGACCGGGCTTTCCTGGTCGCGCCGGAAAGGAGAAGCGGTGACGGTTACTCCTGCGAGTTCGGTCAGGTTTTCTTCCATTTCTATCGAAATGTTCAGATCTTTGGTAGATAAGATATATTCGGGAGTAGTGACACTTTTGTAGCCGATGGCTGTTGCTTGCAAACGGTAGATGCCGGGAGGCACTTGTTCGATAGTGAAATGCCCTTCCGCATTGGTGACGCCACCTTTGTTCAGCCCAAGAATCATAACGTTAATGAATTCTAATGGCTGACGGCTGTTTTTTTCAATCACTATCCCCTTAATTTGATGTACAGGTTGTGCCTGTAACAGGGAAAGCAGGATGTTGGAAAATAGTAGCAGTGTCAACAGTTTTTTCATGTGATTGCAAATTGTCGCTGCGAAAGTACAAAAAAAGTATTAAATAATGATACCTTTTGATGAAGTTAGCCGTATTTTGTTTCACATTTCATTTTTATATCTTATTTTTGTGGGGCATATTAAAACAGATTCCTGATGAAGACTGTAAAATTGATAACTTGTAATGATGCGATGAAGGCACATATCCTTCAGGGAGCATTGGAGAATGAAGGCATCGAGTCTATTCTGCACAATGAGAATTTCTCTACTTTGTATAAAAGTTGCGTGAGTAGTATAGCAGGGGTGGATATATTGGTGGCAGATGAAGACAACGAGAATGCTGTCCAAGTGTTGAAGGATAACGATAGTTGGCCGGAAGAGTTGACGCTTTGTCCGTACTGCGGTTCATCGGACATCCAGTTGGTGTTGAGAAAAGGAAAGCGCTGGCGTGCGGTGGGTGCTGCTATCATTTCTGCATTGATGGTCATTCCTCCGGGAGATAACCACTGGAACTATACTTGTAAACAGTGTCATAAAACCTTTGAAATGCCGGTTTCTAAATTTAATCCTCCTGCTGAAACAGAGGAATAACTATATCTAACTATTTATAACACACAATGGAAAAGAAAAAAAATCTATTAATTGCTCTTCTTTTAATTTGGGTAGCTCCCTCTTTTGCTGCCAAAGTAGATACCTTGTTAATTAAAAGTCCTTCCATGAGTAAGGAAGTGCAAGTGGTCGTTGTTACGCCGGATGTTGCATCAGGAAAGAAATCGGTGGCTTGTCCTACTATTTATTTGTTGCACGGTTATGGTGGAAATGCTAAAACATGGATTGGCATTAAACCGAATCTTCCCCAAATTGCGGACGAAAAAGGAATCATATTCGTTTGTCCGGACGGAAAGAAAAGCTGGTACTGGGATAGTCCGGTCAACCCGTCTTTCCGCTATGAAACTTTTATTTCGTCGGAACTGGTGAAGTATATCGACGAACATTACAAGACGATTGCCGACCGTAAGGGACGCGCCATCACCGGATTGAGTATGGGTGGACACGGAGCGATGTGGAATGCAATCCATCATAAAGATACGTTTGGTGCCAGTGGAAGTACAAGCGGAGGGATGGATATTCGCCCGTTCCCGAAAAACTGGGACATGGCTAAACTGTTGGGAGAATATGAATCGAATAAGGAGGTATGGGATAATCACACCGTTATCAACCAGATTGATAAGATAGAGAATGGCGATTTGGCTATCATTGTCGATTGTGGAGAAGGAGATTTCTTCCTGAATGTGAACAAGGATTTGCATAACCGCCTGTTGGAAAGAAAGATCGATCATGATTTTATTACCCGTCCGGGAGGACATACAGGGCAGTATTGGAATAACTCCATTGATTATCAGATTCTGTTCTTTAATAAGTTTTTCAAGAAATAAAACCGAGAATACTTGACTTTGGCTTTTCAATGTTGTATCTTTGGTACAGAATCATAAAATAGATTGAGGTTAAACTACGATAGAAGGAGGGAGCGGAAGCTTTCTCCTTTTTTGTTGTACCTTGGAGAGGCGTGAGCTTTAGCCGGGCTTATAAAGGGGATGAAACCGGAGATTAACGTGTTTTATACCGTAGCTTTATAAAAATTAGACGGTGCGTTACGACTCATTAAACGCTGCGTTAGGAGAAGTAAGAGCCTTTGTTAGGTAAAATCAGAGCCTTTGTTTCGGAATAAACAAAGTTGAGGTATGAAAAGCGCCTTTGTAGGTTAAGAATCTATAATTCTGCTCTTGACAGAAATAGAGTGATTATGCTGCTTTAAAAGAGAATTCGATGTTCGGAATGAAAGATTATTCGAAAGAAACCGAAATGTTGCGTGTGTATGGATAATAGCTGGCCTGTCCTCCGGCATAGGTCGTCTGACAAATTATCTTGGATGGATTTCCTTTTTTATCAAACTCGTACGAATAGCCTGTCTTTTCATCGTTACTTCCTGCAGGATAACTGCGTATGGTGAAATGGCGCGGGTCTTTACCCAATAATCCTGCGTAAAGAGCTTCAATATGGAATGTCAGAGGGTGTATTTCTAATAAACCGAGGCAGGGCAAATGGTATGTCGAACTTTCTTCTCCCGGTTCATAAATGAACTTGTTTTCAAGGCCGTTCATCTTGGAACTGATAGAGGTTATATCTCCGTTTTCGTATGTAAGTGATGTTGATGAATATTCTGCATCGCCAATATTCTCGACAATTCCGGTTAAGTATCCTTCTGCAGAGTAAGAAAATTGATAAATACGATTTTGTGAAGACAACCTGTATACACATTGACTGGCATAGCCTTCGCTATTTAATGTATATACTAAAGTGAGATAGTCAGTGGTAACTGTTACCTGATTATCAGAGTAGCTCAAGTTTACTTCGTTACTGATTTCTTCTCCGAAATAACGTTGTTTTATAATATGTTGAATCAGACGCTCGCCATCGAACATAAACTCCTCTATTCTATCTACAGGGTTCGAATCGTTCTTGACGGTTTCATTGAAAATCATAGCCCATTGCCCTTTATCCTCTACTGTGCCCTTTTCGTCATCATCCGAACAACTGAATGTCAGTATTGCCAGCAATAAAATAGCTACTTTTTTCATCCTTTCTTATTTTAATCGTAATCCGTTACTACTAAAACGCCTACTTGCCGGACTTATTACGCTTTTCTCTATTTTGAATTGTGCTTTTGTCGTCTCTTCGGTTTCCTCGTCCTTTGGTGGATAAGTTTTGTTCAATACTCCGAGAGCTACACTCAACAAAGTCTCTTTTTCATCGCCGAAAGGTAGGAAAGTTAAGTAATCGGTTGAAGCATTGACTGCGTATGTCGGTTTGAATCCACCATAAGTGTCATGTTCTGAATTATAGATAGTGCATACAGCCGGATTGATAGACCACAAAAAATCTTCATTGATAAATTGTTCCGTAGCTACATTTTGTCCTTTGGTTGAACTGCCGATAGCTATTAACTGTTGGATTTTTCCGTTCAAGCTATGCATCAACATTTCCGGAGCTCCTGCCGTTTCTCCACTGATCAAAACGATAAGAGTCGTTAAATTCAGGTTCTTGCCACCGGAGGTACCTAATAAATCAGAATTAAAGATCAGAGTTGCATCTTTTGCTGTATTCTTATCATTATATTCCAAGAATGCCATTGTTTGGTCAAGGTAAAAAGAAGACACAAGAATAGTGCTTAATAGTTGCGTACATTCAATGCTTCCTCCTTTGTTATATCGTAGGTCGAGTATCACTTGATGGATATTCTTTTGGGCAAGCTCATCCGACCATTCACGTAATTCGGTGTTGTATTTTTCCGGATTGTCTTTAGTACCTGCTGTAAAGCTGTTGTACATTAGGTAACCGACTTCCCTTCCATCAGTCAACGTTAATATTTTCTTGCAGTGAATAGGGTTGTCTACCAATGATACGGCTGCTCCCATTTCTACAGGGTCGCCTACTGGTACAACTCGGTAAATATCTTCTTCTTCCTCGCCTTCTACTGGCGGCTCTGTAGGTGGTACTTTTTGATATTTTCCCAAAGTTATTTCCAAAGGTCCTGTGCCTTGCAGTAGTTGAGCCTCATATTTTTTGCTGATATACGAGGTATCTACTTTTACAATCCAGTCGCCTCGTTTTAGTACGGCAGCAGCTGGCGAACCAGGAATTACATAAGTAATCAATGCGTTGTAGGCAGTATCGATGTCCGGGTTGCGAACCAGTGAATAATCAAATCCATAAGTAGGCAGCGGAGTCTCCATCACAGAGTCTACAAACGAGTAACTGTCTTTTTTTGATTTCACTTTAGATAAGAACGAGGCAGGCTCCAGAAACAGATTCACATCATCGTAGGAAGGTAGATCTTGATACCACAGATAGTTCTGTTGCATGATGTCGTACATCCATGTATCCAGTGCAGTTTGATGGGCATACTCCGGCCAGCGGTCGACACCACAGGAAAAGAAACCACTGATAGATACGAAGATCAGGGCAGGTATGAGGATTATCTTTCTTAATTTCGTCATCATAAAAAGCTTTTTACTGTGCAAATGTAGGAAATACTTTGCTTATCTACCACATTTATGGTATAAAAATGC
>DXOJ01000845.1 GCA_019412865.1 Bacteroides sp.
TTTATATTCATTATTCTTTAATTACTTTTTATATAAAACTCCGTAAGCCGCCTATCTATCCCAATAATTACCAACTTACGGAGTTTCTTGTTTTTACAAATTCATCGCATTAGCGCCCAAAACGCCTGCCACAGCCGAAGCCACTGCGATAACCACTTTCAGGATCATATCCCATACTGATTTCTTCATTGCCATCATTTACCTCCTTTCTGTTCTTTAATGTGTTGTGTTACTCTGTGTTCTTCCGTATTTTCAATTCCAGCAATGAATTCTCCGAAGTGTTTGAATTCCTTTGCCACCTCAAAACACGGGCACTGTTTAATCCACTCTTCCGGTTCTATCTCACCGTTTCCATTGAGATCCGGCGAAAGATCCCGATGTCCGCATACCCGGCAACCGGGAAATTTCTCTTGTAGTTGCCCGACGAGTTGCCGGAGCGTGGCTCGCTGTGCCGGAGTCCGGGTGTCTGCCGGGCGTCCCCGGCAGTCCAGACCACCTTCATAGCAGATACCTATCGAGTGAGCGTTGAAACCTTTTGCATGTGCTCCGATGCGTTCGATGGGGCGGGTGAGGTGCACTGTTCCATCCTTGCGGATGTAGTAGTGATAGCCTGTTCCGTTGAATCCACGGCGCCGGTGCAACCTGTCCAAATCTTCCGGAGAGAGCGTACAATCCCCCCGCGTGGCACTACAGTGCACCACGATTAAGTTAATAATTCGCATGTTAGTGGATAATTAGTTTAGTTTACTAGTCTAGTTAAAAAGCTCCGTTTAGTCGTTTAGTCAGCCATTCGTGTTTGTGTTGCGACCTATGTGCAGACTATGCTGCCGGATCCGGTGCTTCTCCACCGCCATCGCCGGAACCACCGCTGCCGGAGCCACCACCATCAGGTTTACCACTATCTCCGCCACCGGAAGCCGAAGTATCGGCAAGGTCGAAACGGACACACTTGGCACCCGTCACCATAGAACGGGTAGCGGTGGTACGGTCGGGATTCTTGGTGTAGTTGGGCAGGAAGCGGACGGTAAGGGAAGCTTGGGCAGCCGATACTTTCTCTGGCAGTTCCACACCTTTACCGTTGGACTTCATCACCATACGGAAAGTCCCGAAGCCGTCGAGCGTTACACTTTCCGATGCTTGCAGATGCTGTGCAGCCACTGTCACCAGGTTATCAAGCGTGTTCTTCACGTCACCCGTGGAGAGAGACGAGTAAGCGGCTATCTCTTTGGCGAGTTGGGTGGTTGACACATTGGCCGTGTAGATCACACGGGGATGAAATAATTTCTTTTTGTTTTTGTCTTCCAGAATGGACTGGAAGGGTTTGTACAATACTGGCATAATTGTAATAGTTTTTACGTGTTAATAAATTAGTTTAGTTTTGTCCTTAAGCTTAATGACACTGTAAAGATACGGGTATTATTCAGACTGACCCAATCATTTTTTCAAAGTGCGTTCATCAATTAATTAATTACGCTCAAAAGATAATGCCCCGGCAATTTGATCTTCCCATTGCTCCCGCGGATGCTGCTGAATCCCTTCCACACCGGGTGTCCGATAGCTCCGAAGTTGCTTTTCAGGATAATGGCGTATTGCTCGGAAGGCGGAATCTTGTAAGAGTGAAGGTTTTCCAGCAGTCCCTCGAAGTTACGCTGCATGCCGTCGGACGGTGGTTGCAGATTGTTGATATCCTCCTGTGTCATCACCTTCCTACTTTTCAAAATTTTTCCTCCTCCGTTCTCTCCTTGAGGAGAGTCAGAGAGGTGGTTTAATTTGTTTTGATTTGTTTTAATTTGTTTTTCTTTGTTTTGTGTACCCAATGTCGACATTTCGGCTTCCGATGTTGCAGAACCGGTGGTTGATGTTACAGTATCAGCAGTTGGTGTTACATCACAGGCGGTTTTGTTATCAGCATCCTCCGCACTATTTTTGCTGTTTGGAGAAGTGTGGTACGATGCAAGCTCTTCCGCTTCCAACAGGCAGTAGGCGGGGTCTATCAACGAGCTGCTGCGCCGCTTGGTGATAAAGAGATACTGTCGTTGGATATCGGCGGAAGTCAGGATGCCGTATTGCCGGAAAAGCCCGGCATCAAACAGTCCACACTCCACGGCCAGGGCGATGATACGTTTCACGTCATCAAGATCCGTATTGTAAAGGCTGTCCGTCAGTTCGTCGTAAAACTCATCACTGGCAGGGATATAATATCCTTTTCCGGCATAGATGTACGATAGCGTTTCTACCAATGTGGCAAAAGCGGCATCACCTTCCCGTTTCATGACACGACGCACTATACGGTCGTGCATGAAACTGGTGCTCATGGGGAAATAATCCAACCCCTGTTTTATTCTTCCCATAGTGCGCGTAGTTTTTCCTTTTCCTGCTTCCGGCGGATACTGTCCGACACCACTTGCCGGGCATGACGGATAAGGAACATTCGCAAAGCGTAGTCCTTCACCTCGGTTATCACCGGATAGGAAACAGATTTGTTTTCAAATAATGTACTTTTATCCTGATTGCGATGTCTGCGTGCGTTTGCCTTACGACATTCTTTGCAGTAGCTATCCGTAGTACGGGTACGCTGATTCATATAAAAGGCTTCCTGTGGAAGCTCCCGCTTGCAACATCCGCAGATGCATAGAGATTTGTTCATAATGGTTTCCATATTGCTTTTCCGTTTTTAGAGTTTTCATATTTAAATATTTGTTTGTATATTGAAGATATATCGCTGGCGCGCAGGACATATAGTTGCTGTATATTGGAGATATATTGGCTGCACATTGGGTATATAGATGCTACACGCAGGATATATAGATCTTATATGCAAGATATATAGACGCTGCAAGCAGGCTTACTATTACTTCCGCCCGTCCGGTACGGTTTCCTTAAAAAGGCGGTGAATGAGGTATTTTGCAACCTTTCGTAAACTTTTTGCTATTTCTCATGGTTTTTCTATTTAATATTTATATTTTTGAAACATATTTGTGATTTCGTTGCTACAAATATAAAACAGTTTTCACAAAGAAAACAAAAGATTTTGGAAATTAACTTTCAAAAAGTAGATAACAGATTATCAATGAGCAATTAACGAGTTTATGAATTTTTACATCAAAAATAAACGATCATAGAATGGATACATTTTTGGATGTTACAGGAATCGTGAAGCGTGCCAAACAGGTGCTAAACTTCAAGAACGACAGCGAATTAGCTGAATATTTAGGCGTATCACGTGCCACAGTATCCAACTGGGGGGCGCGGAACAGTATTGATTTCCGTCTGCTGCTCGACAAGTTTGGGGACAAGGTAGACTACAACTGGCTATTATTAGGAAAAGGCAACCCGAAACACCAGCCGAGATTGTGCGAAAGCGAGCTGGTAAAAGGAGAAGTGGAGATTATACACAATCCGAAAACAGCGGAACCAATAGATGACCGCAGCGTCATGTTGTACGATATCACAGCGGCAGCCAATCTGAAAACATTATTCACCAACAAGCAGCAGTATGCACTGGGGAAGATATTGATTCCCAATATATCCGTCTGCGACGGGGCGGTCTACGTCAACGGAGACAGCATGTACCCTATATTGAAATCGGGAGACATTATCGGATACAAGGAAATCAGCAGCTTCGACAATGTCATTTACGGGGAAATATACCTGGTTTCGTTTATGATTGACGGAGACGAGTATCTGGCAGTAAAATACGTAAACCGTTCGGACAAGGAAGGTTATCTCAAACTGGTGAGTTACAACACACACCATGAGCCGATGGATATTCCATTCGCGTCTATCAACGCAATGGCAATTGTGAAATTCTCCATCAGAAGGCACATGATGATGTAAGTCTCACCATAGAGAGAGCACGCAAGATATGAAGAATATGGAGAGTGCAGAAAACACGAAGGACACAGAGCTATTATTTTTCTCTAAGCTCTGCGCCCTTCGTATCCTCTACAGCGAGAGGTATCTTAAACAGTGAAAAGTATATAAAATGGAATAGTCTATGCTAATCCACGCAACACTTGTTCGGTCCTAAAATTCTGCAACAAACTAATCCGCAGCAACCTCTTCCCCTTTCAGCGTAGCCGAACTGGCTTCCGTGACACGCACATTGACGAAATCACCGACACGATGCGTACCTCTGTCGAACACCACCACACGGTTCTGCTCCGTACGGCCGAACAGCTGGTCGCGCGAACGCTTGGAAACTCCTTCTACAAGCACTTCATACGTTTTACCGATGCAACGCTGGTTGGATTCGGCAGACAGACGGTTCTGCAAAGCGATAATTTCGTTCAGGCGGCGTACTTTCACCTCTTCGGACACATTATCTTCGAGATGCTTCGATGCATACGTTCCCGGACGTTCGGAGTATTTAAACATGAAAGCAGCATCGTATCCACATTCTTCCATCAGCGAAAGTGACAAGGCATGATCCTCTTCCGTTTCAGAATGAAAACCGGAGAAAATATCGGTAGTCAATCCGCAATCGGGGATGATACGTTTGATAGCTGCCACCCGGTCCAGATACCACTCACGGGTATATTTACGGTTCATCAGTTTCAGAATACGCGAACTGCCGCTCTGCACAGGCAGATGGATATGTTTACACACATTGGGGACTTGCGCAATTACTTCCAACGTCTCATCGCTCATGTCTTTCGGATGGGAAGTTGTGAAACGAATACGCACTCCCGGAGCAGCTTCGGCCACTGTTCGGAGCAACATCGGGAAAGTAACCACTTCGCCTGTCGGTCTTTCAAAACGGTAAGAGTTGACGTTCTGCCCCAACAAGGTGACTTCCTTATAGCCTTTCGCCACGAGGTCTGCCACTTCATTCAGGATACTTTCTACGTCACGGCTACGCTCACGTCCACGAGTATAGGGCACGATGCAATAGGTGCAGAAGTTATTGCAGCCACGCATGATGGATACAAAACCCGAAATATGATTGCCGCAGATACGCGACGGAATCACATCCCGATAAGTCTCGGTAGTAGAAAGTTCCACATTGATTGCTTTTTCACCGGTTTCTACGGCAGCAATCAGGTCGGGCAACGTCAGGTAAGCATCCGGCCCCACAACGAGGTCGACATGATGATTCGTTATCAGATCATCCTTTACCCGCTCGGCCATACAACCCAATACACCTACAATCAGGTGCTTTTTCTTTTTCTTCAGCGAGTGGAAAAACTCCAGGCGATTCAGAATCTTCTGCTCCGCATTGTCGCGGATGGAACAGGTATTCATAAACACGGCATCGGCTTCCTCCAGCGTTTCGGCTACGGAATAACCCGCCATTTGCATCACCGAGGCAATCACCTCACTGTCGGCTACGTTCATCTGGCAGCCATAGGTTTCGATAAACAACTTTTTGTTGTCATCCTTCATTTCAGTTGCGGATTTAAAGTCCGCTCCCGTTAATTCGTTCATACTCAAATCTTAGTTTAAAAATTCGGATGCAAAGATACGGCTTCGCTTTCAATAAGTAGTGAATTGATATCAAAATAACGCAAAAACTTATGATTTGGCAAGCAAATTTGTAATTTATGTTAAGAGAATAAATATTTTTAGGCGATATGCTTGGCAAATTTAAATTTATTCTTCACATTTGTGCAATGAAAGAAACATTAGATTTTTTCATAGTTAAGGTTTAGGT
>DXOJ01000846.1 GCA_019412865.1 Bacteroides sp.
TAGAAATAGCTCGCAGTATTGAGCTGAAGAAGATTAAGCAAGTTGCCGAAGGTATCGGAATCCCTCGCGAGGAAGTGGAGAATTATGGCCGCTACATAGCAAAGATCCCCGAACAACTGATTGATGAAGAGAAAGTGAAGAAAAGCAATCTCATTCTGGTAACTGCTATCACAGCAACCAAAGCGGGCATTGGCAAAACTACAGTATCTATCGGTCTCGCTTTGGGATTGAATAAAATTGGAAAGAATGCGATTGTCGCTCTTCGCGAGCCGTCTCTCGGTCCATGTTTCGGAATGAAGGGAGGAGCAGCCGGTGGGGGATATGCACAAGTGCTTCCGATGGACAAGATCAACCTCCATTTTACAGGGGATTTTCATGCCATCACTTCTGCTCATAACATGATTTCTGCTTTACTCGACAATTATCTTTATCAGAATCAGGCAAAGGGCTTTGGACTGAAAGAAATTCTTTGGCGGAGAGTGCTTGACGTGAACGACCGTTCGTTGCGCAGCATCGTTGTCGGCCTCGGACCTAAATCGAACGGGATTACCCAAGAGTCCGGTTTCGATATTACTCCTGCTTCGGAGATTATGGCAATTCTTTGCCTTTCCAAAGATGTGAGTGATCTGCGTCGCCGTATTGAAAATATCCTGTTGGGCTTCACGTATGACGACCAACCTTTTACTGTGAAAGATTTGGGAGTGGCAGGAGCCATCACTGTGTTGTTGAAAGATGCTATCCATCCTAATTTAGTGCAGACTACCGAAGGAACCGCTGCTTTTGTACATGGTGGTCCGTTTGCTAATATCGCACATGGTTGTAACTCTATTCTGGCCACTAAATTGGCAATGTCTTTCGGTGATTATGTAATAACAGAGGCCGGATTCGGTGCCGATCTCGGTGCAGAAAAATTCTATAATATCAAATGCCGCAAGAGCGGACTCCAACCACGTCTCACGGTGATTGTCGCTACGGCACAAGGATTAAAGATGCACGGAGGTGTCAGTCTCGACCGTATCAAAGAGCCGAATATGGAAGGCTTGAAAGAAGGATTGCGTAATCTCGACAAACACGTTCGTAACCTTCGCTCATTCGGTCAGACCATCATCGTAGCTTTCAATAAGTTTGCATCCGACACGGATGAAGAAATGGAATTACTGCGCGAACATTGCGAACAGTTGGGAGTGGGTTTCGCCATTAACAATGCGTTCAGTGAAGGAGGAGAGGGAGCAGTAGATATGGCCCGTCTGGTAGTAGATACCATAGAGAACAATCCGTCCGAATCTTTACGCTACACTTATAAAGAAGAAGATAGCATACAGCAGAAGATCGAAAAGGTAGCCACTAATATTTACGGAGCCAGCGTTATTACCTATAGCAGTATTGCACGCAACCGTATCAAACTGATCGAGAAAATGGGAATCACTCATTATCCGGTTTGTATTGCTAAAACACAATATTCATTCTCTGCCGATCCAAAGATTTATGGTGCGGTAAACAACTTCGAGTTCCATATTAAAGATATTGTTATCAATAACGGAGCTGAAATGATTGTAGCCATTGCCGGAGAAATTCTTCGTATGCCGGGATTACCCAAGGAGCCGCAAGCATTGCACATCGATATTGTGGATGGAGAAATAGAAGGATTGAGCTAAAATAAATCCCCGTCTTTCCCTATGAAATAAAATGTGGAAAGACGGGGATGACTGTATATAGAGTCCAGTGCGCTTCAGTTTTCTCTTCTTGCACACTGTACGGTTGAATTCGTCCTTGCTATGAGTGATATATGACATCATATATTTCTTTTATAGTAAGAAAAACGAAAATATGGACAGATGGTTCGGGCGGGACCGTTAATAAATAAAAAAAGCCTGCTCCTTTCACAAAGAGCAGACCTTATAAATAAGAAATAAAGCTGATAACAGTGAAGCTATTAGCTTTGAAATCGTTTTTTAATAAGCAAAAAGAGGATATTTCTTCATTGTCTCATTGACACGTGCACGTACTTGTGCAATAACTTCCTCATTTTCTACGTTAGACAATACAGTCTCGATCATTTCAGCAATTTCGAGCATCAAATCTTCTTTTGCACCACGAGTTGTGATAGCGGGAGTACCCAAACGGATACCGGAAGTCTGGAAAGCTGAACGGCTGTCAAACGGAACCATGTTCTTGTTAACAGTAATATCGGCAGAAACCAATGCTTTTTCTGCCACTTTACCTGTCAGTTCAGGATATTTGCTACGCAGGTCAACCAACATAGAGTGGTTGTCTGTACCACCGGAAACGATGGTAAAACCACGGTCGATTAAAGCCTGTGCAAGTACAGCAGCGTTCTTTTGTACTTGTTTAGCATATTCCTTAAATTCAGGTTGCAGGATTTCACCGAAAGCAACTGCTTTAGCAGCAATTACATGTTCCAACGGTCCACCTTGAACCCCTGGGAATACGGCAGAATCCAGTAATTGAGACATCATCTTGATCTCACCTTTCGGAGTGGTCTTTCCCCACGGATTGGGGAAATCCTTACCCATCATGATGACACCACCACGAGGTCCGCGAAGTGTTTTATGTGTAGTAGAAGTGACGATATGTGCATATTTAACCGGATTTTCGAGCACTCCGACAGCGATCAGGCCGGCAGGGTGAGCCATGTCAATCATCAGGATAGCGCCTACTTTGTCGGCGATTTCACGCATACGTTTGTAATCCCATTCACGAGAGTATGCAGAACCACCACCGATAATCATTTTCGGTTTCTCACGTAGAGCGACTTCTTCCATCTGGTCGTAGTCAACGCGTCCAGTTTCCTGATTCAGGTTATATTCGCAAGGAGTATAGATGATACCGGAAGTGTTTACCAGTGAGCCATGAGAAAGGTGTCCGCCGTGTGCAAGATTTAATCCCATGAATTTGTCGCCCGGATTCAGAACTGCGAGGAAAACAGCAGCATTAGCTTGTGCTCCCGAGTGTGGTTGTACGTTTGCCCATTCAGCGCCAAAAATTTCTTTCAGGCGGTCGATAGCGATTTGTTCGCTTTGGTCTACTACTTCGCAACCTCCGTAATAACGTTTGCCGGGATAACCTTCTGCGTACTTGTTAGTCAGGCAAGAACCCATTGCCTGCATAACCTGGTCACTCACAAAATTTTCTGATGCAATAAGCTCGATTCCTTTCAACT
>DXOJ01000847.1 GCA_019412865.1 Bacteroides sp.
CGAATGATATAAAATCAAATGATAACAATTTAACTAATTATTTGAAAGAAGAAAATAAAGAATTAAAGGAAGAAGTGAAGCGTCTTATACAAGAAAATGCTAAGCTATCTGCTAGATTGGAGTTATACCACGGCAACAGGGCCGAAGCTGCCGGATGACGATTATAAAAGGCGGGAAATGGAAAGATCGGTAAACACACACAAACATGAATATCAGTAAGTTATAATTATGTTTTAAGACGTTTACCGGGACTAAATCGGGACAATATAATATAAAATAACCGTATTACGAATAATGTAGGAAGCTGATAATCTGATCCTTATAGAAGCGAAGAAAAGAGTATTCAAATCGGATCTCCGCAACTAAAGAAAAGAAGAATCGCAGAAATGCGGTTCTTCTTTTTTATGACGACTCTTCCCTACTGTTTTTATTCACAACCCTATTTTAGTTATCAACAAGGATATTAACAAAGTTATTAACAGGTTAATAAACTAGAAACAAACATATTAACCTGTTTTCACCATTTCCTATCAACAAGGCAGATTTAGTTATTCACAACTCCGGATTTCGTTAAAAACAAATCCGAGGAGAGCATTTTATTATACCTGACTAACGCTTCCAAAAAATAATAATCAGCATATATCAATGGAACATCCACTTCGTTATTCCCTGGAAAATTGCCAACGCTATGTTTTAAAATAAAATTGTGGTTCTCATTTTCTTTTGCCCTATAACAATCTGTACTTAGATTATTTAATATTTTTATAGCTGCATCGTAATAAATCCGTTTATGATCTATCTTAGAAACATAACCACACAATTCAAATAGAGCAGAAGCCACAACACATGCTGCCGATACATCGCGGGGAATCCTCCTATAATCGAAGGGGTTATATTTAAAGTCAGGATTAAATCCTTCCTCACCGACATTAAAATCCCAATATGGGATACCATCATCAGGAAGATTTTTATGATTCAGAAAAAAGTCAGCCATATTGATAGCAGTCCGCAGAAAACGTTCATCTTTAGTATATCTATAGACCATTGTGAACGAATAAACTCCCCATGCTTGTCCACGAGCCCAAGTAGAATTATCAGCAAACCCCTGAGCTGTCTGTCGATGTAATACATCACCAGTATCAGGGTCATAGTTTACTACATGATAACAACTGAAATCCGGGCGAATCTGATTCTTCATCGTTTTCTCGGCATGACTTACCGCTATATTCCAATAAACAGAATCATTTGTAGCCTGAGTGGCCCAGAATAACAATTCCAAATTCATCATATTATCGATTATCACAGGGAATTTCCAATTATTCTTCCCTCCAACCGACATTCTCGCATCCCACGATTGAATGCATCCCACATTATATGAATACCGTTTACACAATGACCTTGCAGATTGAACAAGTATAGGAATATATTCAGGATTAGCAGTCAGACGAAACCCATTGCCATAACTACAATACATCATAAACCCGACATCATGATGCCCTACAAAATACTGAATATCTTTCAGGCTATCCGTCCATTTCATAGCTTCATCTTTCCAACTATTATTCTTTGTATACTCATACAAATACCATAATGCACCCGGCCAAAACCCGGACGTCCAGTCCTCAGCTGATACACACCACAGTCTGCCTTGTTTCACCGTACGAGGAAAACAATTTATATCCATAGCTTTATCAAGCATATTCCGATATTGTTTTTCTGCCAATTCAAAGTTATTTTTTACCATAACCTGACATTTACCCTCCCATATAACGACAGAAAGAGTCAAAAATAGAATCGTTAGTTTTATTTTCATAATTGCATTCTGTTTTTACTATCGTTCATTAAACAATGGAAACATCAAAGGTCGCACAGCCCTTTCTTCTTTCTTTTCCGAAATCCTGATCCATTCTCCAGGTTTTATTACAACTTCTTTTTTAAACGGTTCACGAATAATAATCCCAAATTCTTCTTCTCCTGCATTCAGTACAATAATAGAATCACCAGTTTGTTGCAACACAACATCTGCCGGGTTAGAGAAATGAAAAGCAAATGTCCCATCATGATAGTCTGAAGCTCCCCATATTCCTATATTTACAGAATTTGCATATACCTTGCTCTGCCTTATGACTACTCCTTTAGCTTTTACACCAACATTACCAACCAAAACAGATTGATAACCGAACACAGACTGGTTATTCTTTTTATCTAATACCACCTCTGCAATTTCTTCATTTGTAAAAATCCGCTGTCCCCAAATCAATTTCTCCGAACTAACATCTATATTTTCTGTACCAAACTTTGGCCTTTCATTTTTATACGGATATAAAAATGTAGCAAAAGCTGCCGGAGCTTCCTGTTTTTTGCGAAAACGTACAGTTGGAATAGGACGATGTTCTATGGGATACCAACCTAATAAAGGATTTTTTTGCCCTTGGATTATTTCCGTTTGCAAGTTTTCTTTATCTATTGCATAGATACCAATTTGTATGCTATCGTTGCGTTCACTATGCACATAATGATCATCCGGGTTCAATACAGCCGCCGGAGCATCAAGATGAAAATGTGCATCGAATACATGTTCTCCGCTACCCTCCAGTTGATCTATAATCAAAGCGTAATAAGGTTTAAGATACAATACGTTCCGGATATGAGTCACTGTTGTATCCCGATCATTCATCCATATTTGGGGTTGGTAACTTTTCTTCGGGTTATATACATTAGTTACATATCCGTCGGTATAACTAGAAGAAACATAATCAAATAAAGGAGTTGTGCAAAAAAGATTGTCTACCGGAGAATATAGTTCAGGAATCACCTTATTTCGATATTGCCATTTTCCATCTACTATAATAGTATTGTGTGAAGGAGTATTAATTGAAAAACGCCTCCAATCAGACTGATCATAAGGATACTTCCCCGGATCAAATAATAAGTCTTTTCCCCATGCTTTTAGTACTATTTGCAGTTTCTCCTGTTCAGCGTGACCAATCCCCTGCGGTCCCCCTCTAAAGAATAAAAACATACCGTTATCTTTCCAGCCGCTCCGCATCATATAAAATCCTGCATGATTCAGATATGTTGTAGCGGGTAGTTCTTCACCTTCCTCCCCATCTGACACGATCCATGCCAATACCGGATCATATCCAATCTTCAAACCTTCTTTTGATATTTCCTTAATATTTTTCAGACTGGA
Organism: Bacteroides sp.; assembly: GCA_019412865.1. Lineage (GTDB taxonomy): Bacteria > Bacteroidota > Bacteroidia > Bacteroidales > Bacteroidaceae > Bacteroides. Next base: position 3,194 of record DXOJ01000847.1, read on the forward strand.
GTCATTGGTCCTCACATGATCCCCCCATTGATCCATAAGTAAAACCGGTGCCCGATACATATCCAGTAATCTGGATGTAAACTCCTCAGGCAGTCTGATATCATTTATTTTAGCAATATCATATAATTGCTTATAGGTAGCAACCACCCCGTAATGATAACTAGGCGATAGCTCAGCCTGCAATCCATCAGGAGGCACTACTCTTTTAATTTCATTCATATAACGGTCAATCGCAATTACACGCCATTCTTCTGATTTTTTAAATTCCTGAAATACACAGCCAATAGTATATAATGCAGCACATTCCGTCGTCACATGATTTCCCGTACGAGTAGCGTCTTTCAATAGCGTATTTTTAAGATGCTCTGCATGTTCATAAATCAACTTCAAATAAAGCATATTATCTTCTGCTGTAAACAGTACAGAATTTCGAAATGTCAAATATGCATTAAGCCATGTTCGTATTCTTATTGCTGTATCCAGACTTCTCCAGACAGGCTTCACGGATAAAGAATTATCCTTGGCAAAGTCATACATAAACCAAATCCATTTCTTCAAATACTTTTCGTTACCCGTCTTTTGATATGCTACTACAAGTTTATTCAAAAAGTTGATACGAGACACACAACTATAAGTCCATTCAATTGCATAATTGGGATCACTACTCTTTCTCGGATTAAACAACCAGTCGAAATGTTCTCCCATATATACCTGCCCTTGCACATAAGGTCGTTTGATGTTTATATCATCACAAATATAATGCATACAAATACTGTCAGCCGATATATCTGTTTCGTTTGACACCCGCCCTGCAACAAACGGTTTTTTGAACCATTTACCTGTATCAGCCAACCTTTTATATTGAAGCAAAAAAACTTTTGCAGAAGAATAGTCTCTTTCTTCTACATCGACCCTCACATTCTCCAGCCCCGGCATATCAAGTCTGAGTAAACTAAAGAACAGAGAATCAGAGCACAGCCAATCATGACCAAATATTTTGCAAGGGAGAAAACCTCCCATGCAAAATATCAGAACCAATATTTTTTTTCTCATTTTCACAAGTTAGGATATTTAGACATCTTACGATCGGTCACTCTCATTAACGTTGCAAAATTCCATCCATGATGAGACACCCTGTTCCCTTTATATCCTCCAAGTACAGGTTGAAAACTACCGACAAATGATTTATATTCATCGTTAAAATAATCATTCATAGCCTCATACAAATCTGTAGGAGCATCCTTGCTTCTTACCTTATCTGTCGCAAAAGTCCAATGTGGCCACTCCGTACGATGTAACTCATAGTAAAGCAAATAATCCAATGCCTTTTTTAACGATTTCTCTCCAGACTGCCATGTAAACAAATTCACTCCAATCGTGTTATATGCCAATTGAGCTGATAATGTAATAGGCGTCAGTGCATAATAAGTATACCATAATCCATTCGCTTCTCTTCTTGTTTCATTGGGCATTGCTCCGTCTGCCGATATACATTTCGGAAGACGTGCCGGTATTCTATCAAGTTCCTCCTTTACTTTATCGTTCACTTCTAATATATGATAGGCCATAGCAGTGGCAAAAAGCCCCCAGTCTCCCCAATTATTAGATTTGGTTCTGATTAATCGGAATGATTGCGGTAAAGCCACCGTTTGTATCCATGTCTTGAACGCAGTCTTTTCTGCTACAGTCCAAATCTCTTGTCCCAGCAACAAATCGGCGGCAATCATCATCTGTGAAATCAGATTTGCAGCAGTGAGTACCGTTCCGGTAGCATTTCCGTCTTTATCATTTTCTGTTATCGTTGTATTTATCGTAGCCCACGCATTCAGGAAATAGATAGCCTTATTTCCGTATTTCTCATTGCCGGTCAATGCGTATGCCAAAGCATTGGCATACGCCGCATGACAATCAAGCGCTAGCCCCTGTTTAGCATCAATATTCTCATCCTGACCATCATAAAAAGCAGGAGTATGAAAATCGGCCACAGCTTCATGTTCTCTATCCTGATAAGAATCGGCCAACTCGATAAGCTTATTATAAGCACTTTTCCAAGGTTCCTCTTTCTTATTGATTTGTCCGGCAACAAACTCAATTTGAGCCTGTGTGTGGAATCTGGGAAATTGCGAACTTTGGGAGACCGGTACCACCAAATCATCCTCTTCCGGTTCTCCCGGCTCCTCCGGTTCGGGCTCTTTAGCATTTGCATACTCTTCTATCACAGGAACCTGAAATTCAGTACAAGATTCGAAACTAAACGATAATGCTACGACGAGTAATATATTAATATAAAAATAGATTGCTTTCATATACTGTATCATTTATAAGTTAAAAATGTAGTTGCTTTACAGCTTTTATTTGCAGAAAAACGTATCCAACGTGCCTGGAAACTATCCGGAAAATTAAAATTTAACGATTCGCCTGCCTTCACATTTATCTTTTTATAGGTGACCCATTCTCCGTGTCCGATAGGATTTACTTCTAAAGTAAACGTCACATCAGCACTCTGATCATGCGAGAGAACCAATTCTTTTTTATCATAGAATCCGATTAAATAAGGATCGGAAAACTCCTCCGCACTCACTTGTGTATTTTTCCATGGTCCACCATGTCCAACCGGTTTGCCCAATGCCCAAAGATCATCTATCGTTCCAGCCCATAACATTGCCTTACCATCGGACGAACGTATGATATGAGAATTATGTTGAATTTCATCCGGATTTAATCCGGTCATAACCAATAACCCTCGATATGATGCATAATCATGAATACGGAAGTTATGAGAAGATACGGGACGTATTTTAGCAAATCCATCTGCATTCTCTGCCGGCAATTCAAAAAACGTTCCCATACAGTTAAACAGATCACGTTCTGTTGCCACCTCACGACAAATGCGCAAAGTTCCGGTATCAGTCAACGGTTTATAAGCCTCATTACCCAAAGGAAGACGCCAACGTCGATTATTATCATCCACAATGAGCACGGACGTTTCTTCGATAGAAATCACATTTTGAGGTATAGCAAAACGGGTACGGATAAATTCTTCGGTTTTCATATCCTCTTTCTTTTCCAAGCTCATATTACCGTCCAACTCATAATATCCTGATTCCACAAATTTATCTCCACAAAACATGCCGGCCAATACACCTAATGCCCGACGGTCGTCTCCTAAACCATATAAGAGACCTCCGGCAGACGTCTTATCTTTTACGTCTGAAATCCCCCTGAAGGTTTCAACGTTTCCTATGCTTCGTTCATTGTCTGTATATGCAAATTCGAAGCTCAATGTTACTGATTTGTCAGGAGTGGCACGTATCCACTCTCCCTTTTCCGAATCTGCAAATTCAATAAAAACAGACTGTCCTGCAGGTACATTAACCGTCTTCAGTATCTGCCATTGATTATTTCCTTCTTCATCTACTTCTAATAATATATTTACAGAAGTGTTTCCGGAGTTACGAAGCCATGCACAACGTTTTTCCCAACCTGCAAACAGGAATGGCTCTGAAACTTCGCCACTCTCCACTAAATCATCAATCCAGACCGCCCCCATTGCAGTTGTACTACCCAAATTATCAGGTTTATCGACATTGGTAAACCACAGGTTGGAATTTGATTGTCCGGGACCTTCAATATCTCCTTTCACCTTACGTTTATTTAGAAACTCCTTATGTGCAGAATCATCACAACCAAATACAAGCCGGTCGTTCCAACGCGTAAAATCTCCAATTACTTTCAAATAAGCCGACCGAGGACGTATACCCGCTGTTTGATCCGTAGAAAATGTTTTAGGAAAGCGCCAGAACATACCATGCATAGTCATTAAATAATCGGGCTTATCATCAGTTCCTACATTTCTTATTCTTGGCCATTCAGTATTCCAGCCATGTGCTCCATCATAGCTATTGCTCGCTTTTGGCAAACGATAAAATGACCATATACCTTTATCCCTCACTCCAACCAATACGGAACGAGCATCCCAGCCTGTCACCCAAATCGGATCAGTCTCCGGATTGGTATTACCATAAATACCTCCAGGACCACTTACTTCAGTAAACTGATTACGACGAACCAGCTTCCAGTTTTCTCCATTCCATTCAGATAATGCCCCGGAAGTAAGATTGAAATCAGTTAATGCTCTTTCATCCGCTTCTCCATTATTTGAATAAACCACTACCCCTTGTCCCGAATAGAATCCTTTTCCATGTGCTCCCGGTAATAATGGATTAGGTTTATTGGCTTTTGTATCATCTTCATGCGCATTCATCACATTTCCATCCACATATAAGGTTTTCATCGCCAAGGTGTTTACATCGACTTCATAAAACCCCTCCTCCATTGTAGCGATATACAGTTTATTAGCCGGGTCTGACAAATGACGGGCAATTCCCGTATAGCGTCCCGGATATTCAGTCAGAGGAATTACTTTTACATTACGCCCTTTATCTATGACATACGGACCTATAAACAACTGATTGCTCTCTCTATGAATAAATCTGTTGGCGGGTGTACCCCCAATGCTCTCCTTCCTTGTAATTTGCTGCAAATCCGGAGTTATCTCATACAGTTTATCTGAAGAACCATAGGGTAAATGAGGACCATAAGTTATTACCCATAAACGGTCTGCCCAGTTTACAACAGCTCCTGTTCCACATTCTCCCTCATTATTATAATATGCCAAGTGAGGATAAATACCACTGTAGCTGGAGAACATCGGCTCATTCTGCTTACCACTTCGACATCCGGTCAAAAGGTAAACTAAAAAAAATAAATAGATTATTCGTTTCATATCATTCACATAACTTTAATTGGAAAAAGACACTTTATCTGTTAATAATTAGGATTTTGACTTAAATTAGAGTTTATGAGAAGCTCACTACTGGGGATCGGCCATAAATATTGCCGTTCTTTATTGAAACTTCTCGCTCCTAATATTTTGCAGTCATTAAGCATCGAAGTATAATCGGGAATACCATTTTCATCAATAGAAGGAATACCCGGGAAGGGCCATTTCTTTCTATCCTGATTTACCGCATCAGGAATACCCAACACAGGCTTGGTCAATGCATCCTCTGCAATTCTCCAACGGATCAAATCCATATATCTCAAACCCTCTTTTACAAACTCAACTCTCCGTTCTCTTTTTATTATTGTACGAAGCTGATCCGCATTGGTAGTTACTACTTTAGGATAATCAGTAGCTTCTACAGTTGTCTTATAGGCTCTAGCCCGAACTTTATTTATAGCTTCCAGAACTGATGAATCTATTTCCCCTAGCTCTATCTTAGCCTCAGCATATATTAACAGCATTTCCGCATAACGTACAATTATCAGATCAATATCATCCACCTTTCTGTCAGCCATCGTCTGATCATATCCTTTTTTCCAGACAAAACCCGTATAGCTTGCATAAGAGTCCTTTCCTCTCGAGTCTTTATTATGTCGAGTAGACCAAGGGAATTTCACCCTCAGCCTCTCTCGGAACCGTACGTGA
>DXOJ01000848.1 GCA_019412865.1 Bacteroides sp.
ATATAGGTAGAAACCTTCCACAGGCAATACAAGAAAAAGGCCGTGAAATCAGAACCTTTATGCCTAAATGGGGAAATATCAATGAGCGCAGAAATCAACTGCACGAAGTGATCCGCCTCTCTGGTATGAACCTGATTATCGACGATACTGACCACCCCTTGATTATAAAAGTTGCTTCTATCCAATCCGCACGCATGCAGGTATATTTCATCGATAACGATGATTATTTCCAGAATCGTATGCAGACAACGGATGAAAATGGTATAGAATATGATGATAACGATAGCCGTGCCGTTTTCTATGCACGCGGTGTATTGGAAACAGTGAAAAAACTTCGCTGGTGTCCTGATGTCATTCACTGTCATGGCTGGATGACAGCTTTAGCTCCTCTTTATATTAAGAAAGCCTATAAAGACGAACCTTCTTTTCGCGACGCTAAAGTGGTATTCTCTGTTTATGAAGATGATTTCAAGAGTACACTTAGCGACGATTTCGCAGCCAAATTGATGCTGAAAGGTATTTCTAAAAAAGATTTAGGTGATTTGAAAGAGCCGGTAGACTATGCTGCTCTGTGCAAACTCGCCGTTGATTATTCGGACGGAGTAATACAAAACAGCGAAAAGGTAGACGAGTCTATTATTGAATATGCCCGCCAATCTGGCAAATTGGTACTTGACTACCAAAACCCGGAAAACTATGCAGATGCCTGCAACGAGTTCTACGATCAGGTATGGGATGCTACTGCAAACGAAGAAGAATAAAAAAATCAAGATACGACGATCATGAAAGCAAAATACGCCTTAATAGTTTTACTGGCAATCACCTTTTGGGGTTGTGATGACAACACTGCCGGACTGGGATTGAGAATGTTTCCAGAAAGCGACCGGGATATCAATGGAAAGCTATCTACATTTGATGTAATTACCGAATCTGTTCATGCCGGTAAGATATATGCAATGACAAATGTCGGTTATGTAGGTAAGTTCACTGATGAAACATTCGGAACTTATCAGGCAGGTTTCTTGGCACAACTAAATTGCCCTGAAGGAATGACTTTCCCTGGAGTATACAATAAGACAGCTTTAGACAGCAAAGGGAAAGCTACTCAAATAATGGTAGGGGACGATAATGAAGATAATAAAGATGTCACTTTCATACGTGATGATGAAAATAAGATTATTGGTAACATCCATACAATCGAACTTTACCTATGGTATAGCAGCTATTTTGGAGATTCATTAACTGCATGTCGTTTAAGTGTTTACGAACTAGGAGAGGCTGAAAAAGAACTTAATCAAGAGAATGCATATTATACAGATATTGAGCCTGAAGAATTTTATAATCCTGAAAATCTACTGGGAACTAAGGCCTATACAGCAGTCGATTTATCTGTTAAAGATTCTATCCGCAAACTCAGTACATATGTACCTAGCGTACATGTTTCTTTTAAACAGGACGCTGCAATAGAAATTGGCACAAAGATTATACAAGAAGCTAACAAATTTGGCGTTAATTTTGATAATAAAACATTCAGAAAAATATTCAAAGGCATTTACGTAAAAAGTGATTATGGTGATGGTACTGTGCTTTACATAAACCAAGCTCAAATGAATGTTGTGTATAAATGCTATGCAGTTGATACACTCACTGGTATTAAATTGAAAAAGAAAGTAGCAGAAGAAGATGGAAAATATAAAGACTCGACCTACTATGGATATCGTACCTTTGCCACTACTCGTGAAGTAATTCAAGCTAATCAATTAAAAAATGAGACACAAACGATAGACAATTTAATCAACTTAGAAGAAAACTGGGACAAAACTTATCTAAAGACTCCGGCAGGCATTTTTACCCAAGCAACTCTTCCTATTGATTCTATCGCAAATGTATTAGCTGGTGACACATTGAATGCCGTAAAATTAACATTCACAAACTATAATCAACCTGCTGACAAAAAATTTGGCATGTCTATTCCATCTAATGTTATGCTAATACGAAAGAAAGAAAAAGATTCTTTCTTTAAAGAAAACAAGTTAACCGATGGAATTTCATCATACTTAACAAGCCACAGTAGTAATATCAACCAGTATAGTTTCAACAATATAACCCAGCTGATTAATGCATGTATCGTAGATAAAGAGGAAGCTAGAAAAAAAGCTGGTAGTTCGTGGGATGAAAAGGCATGGGAAAATAATAACCCTGACTGGAATAAAGTTGTATTAATTCCTGTCTTAGTAACTTATGATTCGTCAAGTAGTAATAGTTATTATGGAACATCTAGCAACATTATTAGCATACAGCATGATTTGAAACCTGGATATGTACGTCTAAAGGGTGGAAAATTGGGAGAAAATTTAGTACTTAAAAAAGATAAAGATGGAAATATAATGTATAATGAAAAAGGAGAACCTATATATG
>DXOJ01000849.1 GCA_019412865.1 Bacteroides sp.
TTTATTTTCAGTTTTTGTGCAAATATTCGTAGTATTGCGTAAAATATCTAAAGAAAAGAATGTCATGAAGCAAGATATTCAGCGTATCATGCTGGCTGCAGCAAAGCCTTTGTTTCCTATTTTTATTCTCTATATACTCAAGATTATGGAAGTCGGAATGGACTGGGACTTCTCTCGCTTGGGGGTATATCCTATGGAGAAACGGGGGCTGGTAGGTATTTTAACTCACCCATTGATACACAGCGGATTTAGTCATTTACTGGCAAATACAATTCCTTTATTTTTCTTGTCATGGTGTCTTTTTTACTTTTACCGGGGGATAGCAGGTAAGATTTTTATCCTAATCTGGCTCGGAGGCGGACTACTTACTTTCCTGATTGGAAAACCGGGATGGCACATTGGTGCCAGCGGATTAATTTACGGACTTGCCTTCTTTCTCTTTTTCAGTGGTATTCTCCGCAAATATATTCCACTCATTGCCATCTCTTTACTTGTCACCTTTTTATATGGAGGGATTATATGGCATATGTTTCCTTATTTCTCCCCCACCAATATGTCGTGGGAAGGACATCTTAGCGGAGGAATTATGGGGACACTCTGTGCTTTCGTTTTCGTAAATCACGGACCGCAACGCCCGGAACCTTTTGCGGACGAAATGGAAGAGGAAGAAAATACAGAAGAAGAAACAACAGCAGCAGAAGAAGAAGAAACGTTATAAATGCCAACTCGTGCCACCACATTGGCACACTTGTGACATCAAAGTGGCACGATTGCGACAAAGACATGTCACAGTTGTGCCAACACGATGGCACATCCGATACAATAGCTTTCAATTTAATAAGAAAATCAAGACCGATGCAACGCCTCAATCAATAACGTTATATTGGCTGTAAACAACCTCACAGAAATAGCTAATAAGATGATACCAAAGAATTTACGAATAATATAGATGCCTCCTTTTCCCAGGAAACGTTCTACACGACCGGTCATACTCACTACAAAGTAAACCCAGATCATATTCAAGACTAAAGCTATAATGATATTAACACTGGCATATTCTGCCCGAAGAGAAAGCAAAGTGGTGAAAGCTCCGGCACCTGCCAACAGAGGAAAGACAAGCGGCACCAAAGTTGCTTCTTTGATAGGACCCTGGTTCTTGAAAATCTCAATATCCAGAATCATCTCCAAAGACATAAGGAAAATGACAAATGCACCGGCTACTGCAAACGATTCAATATCTACATGAAAGAGTTTCAGCATCATATCTCCCGCATAGAAAAATCCGATCAGCAAAGCAAAAGAGATGACAGTAGCTTTCATTGCATTCACATCTTTCCCTTTTTCTTTCAGGTTAATTATAATAGGTATAGAGCCGATAATATCTATCACGGCAAAAAGTACGATAAACGCACTAATCATCTGCTGCCAATTGAAGCCTGCGAACATAATTCCCTCCTTTTTTTCTGCAAATATACTCTATTTTTATGCATTCAAACAATAAAAAAAACAAAAAGAACGGTCAGATGTTGACAGCAGTATTGTATTATGAGTAAATTTGTACGATTAACAAGAGATTACAACATATGGAAACAATGTTCGACACTTTGCTCCAATTGCCTTTATTTCAAGGTCTTTGTCATGAAGATTTCACAAGTATTCTGGATAAGGTCAAGCTACACTTTATCAAGCATAAAGTGGGAGAAACTATCATAGAGAGTGGTAGTCCGTGTAAACAACTCTGCTTCCTATTAAAAGGAGAGGTTTCTATCGTCACAAGTTCCAAAGAAAATATATACACCGTCATCGAACAGATGGAAGCACCTTATCTGCTGGAACCACAGTCGTTGTTTGGCATGAATACCCATTACACTTCTGCTTATGTGGCACATACGGAAGCGCATACCGTCAGTATCAGCAAAGCATTCGTACTTAGCGACCTGTTCAAATATGAAATATTCCGGCTGAACTATATGAACATCGTAAGTAACCGGGCACAAAATCTTTACTCACGTTTATGGGAAGAGCCGACACAGGATTTAAGAGAGAAAATCATTCGCTTTTTCCTGTTACATTGTGAAAAGGCGCAGGGAGAAAAGATATTCAAAGTAAAAATGGACGACCTTGCCCGCTACTTAGATGATACCCGGTTGAATACATCGAAAGCACTCAACGAGCTACAAGACAAAGGATTATTAGAGTTACGCCGGAAAGAGATTCTTATTCCGGACGCACAAAAGCTGGTAAGCGAGTAGATACGGACTGAGCAATCAAAAAAAAAAAAACTATTCATCATAAAAATAGCCTCAACAGGAATTCCTATTGAGGCTATTTTTAGATTATAAAGTGTTATTATTCCCACTCAATGGTTGCTGGTGGTTTAGAACTGATATCATAGGTTACACGGTTCACTCCCTTCACCTTATTAATAATATCATTCGATACCTTACCCATAAATTCATAAGGCAGATGCGCCCAGTCGGCTGTCATGGCATCTGTAGATGTCACAGCACGTAAAGCAACTGCTCTTTCGTACGTACGTTCATCTCCCATCACGCCTACAGACTGTACTGGCAACAAGATAACTCCTGCCTGCCATACTTTATCATACAATCCCCAGTCACGCAATCCCTGAATAAAGATATCATCAGCATCCTGCAGAATACGTACTTTTTCAGGAGTAATATCACCCAGAATACGCACTGCCAGCCCCGGTCCCGGGAACGGATGGCGGGTAATCAGATGTTCCGGCATACCCAACTCACGACCTACCCGACGAACTTCATCCTTAAACAACAAACGAAGTGGCTCACACAATTTCAGATTCATCTTTTCAGGAAGTCCACCTACATTATGATGGCTCTTTATCACTGTACCCGTGATAGACAATGACTCGATGCAATCCGGATAGATTGTACCTTGGGCCAGCCATTTCACGTCTTTTATCTTATGAGCTTCTACATCGAACACATCAATGAAACCCTTACCTATAATCTTACGTTTAGCTTCCGGTTCGGCCACACCAGCCAGTTCCGTAAAGAACTTTTCGCTGGCATCAACGCCAATCACATTCAAACCAAGACATTCGTAGTCTTTCATCACATTCTTGAACTCATTCTTACGCAGCATACCATGATCTACAAAGATACAAGTCAAGTTCTTGCCGATAGCTTTATTCAGCAGCACTGCCGCAACCGATGAATCGACTCCACCACTCAAACCGAGAACAACCTTATCATCACCCAACTGTTCTTTCAGTTCGGCAACCGTGCTCTCAATAAAAGAAGCCGGCGACCAGTCTTGCTTGCAGCCGCAAACATCTACCACAAAGTTCTTCAGGATTTGAGTTCCGTCTTCACTATGGAATACTTCCGGATGGAACTGAACACCCCATACCTGCTCCCCTTCTATCTGATAAGCAGCAATCTCTACTTTATCTGTTGAAGCTATTTTCTTGAAATTATCAGGAATAGCAGTAATCGTATCTCCATGACTCATCCACACCTGCGACTCCTCACGCACTCCTTTAAACAGTACATTACCTTTGCAGAAAGAAGCCAAATGAGCACGTCCATACTCACGCGTTCCGGCCGGTTCCACTTTTCCGCCATTGGTATATGACAGATACTGTGCACCATAACAAATACCCAATATCGGATATTTACCACGAATTTCACTCAAATCTACTTTGAAAGCATCTTTATCGTAAACCGAAAAAGGGCTTCCGGAGAGAATGACTCCTTTAATAGTCGGGTCTTCTTTAGGAAACTTGTTATAAGGAACGATTTCACAATACGTATCCAATTCACGTACACGGCGGCCTATAAGCTGTGTTGTCTGCGAACCGAAATCAAGAATTATTATTTTTTCCTGCATATCAATGGTTGGATTTTGAATAAATTGAGTTGCAAAAGTAGAAAAAAGTACGCAATCTATATTAATAATGAAGAGAAAAATAAAGGAGATTCACAAGTTTACACCTGAAATCTCCTTCATTTTAATTAGAATCAATTATTTTTTTCTTTCAGCAAATCACGTATCTCCGTCAACAAAACTTCTTCTTTCGTTGGCGCAGGAGGAGTTGGAGGAGCAGCTGCTACTTCTGCCTGTTTTTTAGTTGTCAGTTTCGTAATCAAACGTATAAATAAAAATATAGCAAAAGCGATAATCAGAAAATCAAAGGTGGCCTGCAGAAACTGGCCATAATCCAATGTCACAGCCGGAGCTATCTCCTTACCGTCAGCACCGATCTCTGCCGCTTTCATCACCCATTTCAAATCCGTAAAGTTCACACCGCCAACCAGTAAACCAATCGGAGGCATAATAACATTAGCAACCAATGATGATACGATTTTTCCAAACGCACCACCAATAACAACACCGACAGCCATGTCTATGACGTTACCTTTCATGGCAAACGCCTTAAAGTCCTGTAAAAATGTACTCTTTCCCATCTTTTTTCAATATTTAATGTGAATTTAATGCGCGAATATAAAAACATTTTTGTAATTTTGCACCGCATTTGAAAATAAAACAAGTGCGGAGGTAGAGAGATATTTGAACAAATATTATAAAACCCTTAAAAGTTTAAACAAAATGATTA
>DXOJ01000085.1 GCA_019412865.1 Bacteroides sp.
AGGTAATATAATAAATTAATTTGTAATGACATCTAGAAGAGATTTTCTTAAAAAAGCTGGGTTGATTTCTGCTGCTTTTGCGGTTCCCGCTCTTAATGTGAATGGAAATACCACACAATCCAAAATACGTTTAAAGAACACAAAGATTGCGGTGGATGATCGGTGGGATGTTATTGTAATTGGTGGAGGACCTGCTGGGTGTACTGCTGCGATTTCTGCAGCCCGGGAGGGAGCTAAGACTTTGCTGATTGAGGCAATGGGACAACTTGGCGGTATGGGAACAGCAGGTATGGTTCCGGCATGGTGTCCGTTTTCTGACGGTGAAAAGATTATTTATCGAGGCTTGGCGGAAAAGATATTCGAGGCATCAAGAAAAGGAGTGCCTCATGAGAGAAAGCAAAAACTGAATTGGGTGAATATAAATCCAGAATATTTGATGCAGGTTTACGATCGGATGGTCGCTGAATCGGGGGCAAAAGTCCTTTTCTTTTCGAGGGTTGCTGCTGTTGAGATGTCAGCTGATGATACGGTAGATGCTATCATTGTAGCAAATAAATCCGGGCTTGTTGCATTCAAAGCAAAAGTCTTTATTGATGCGACGGGAGATGGAGATGTGGCTACCTGGGCAGGTGCTTCATTTAAAAAGGGAGGTGAGGATGGTATACTGCAAAGTTCTACTTTGTGTTTCTCGTTTGCCAATGTCGATAGCTATAACTACAATCTTATAGGTCCTTCATTGCATACGAGTAACAAAAATAGCCCTATCTTTGACGCGATTAAGTCCGGAAAATATCCATTGATAGGCAGACATTTCAATAGTAATCTGATCGGTCCGGATGTGGTACAATTTAATGCAGGACACATTGATAATGTTGATTCGACAGACCCATGGGCTACTACGCGGGCGATGGCTACCGGTAGGCAAATCGCTGAACAATACTTGGAGGCACTGAAAGAACTTCAGCCTAAAACTTTTGGTAGTGCTTTTGTTGTAAAGACTGCCTCCTTGTTGGGGGTTAGAGATAGTCGTCGGATTGAAGGGGATTATACGTTTACTTTCCAAGATTGGCTGGAGCGTAAAACATTTGAAGATGAGATCGGACGTAATTGTTACTATATTGATGTTCATAAACCGGGGCATAAAGAGACGCGTTACAAAAAAGGCGAATCTCATGGAATTCCTTATCGTTGCTTGACTCCTAAAGGTATGAAGAATCTATTGACCGCCGGACGCTGTATTTCTACTGATGAGGAAGCTTTTGGAAGCTTACGAGTGATGCCACCTTGTCTGGTGACTGGTGAAGCTGCCGGAATGGCTGCGGTACATGCTATCAAACAAACAAAGAATGATGTTCATAAGATTGATGTAGGTTTTCTACGCAAAAGATTAAAAGAAGAGGGGCAATATTTCTTATAAATACATTAGGGATGAATTTTATGGGATGTTCCTCTTGACAAATCCTTTTAAATGTTGTATCTTTATAGTCCGGAAAAGAGCTTAAACCTTGTAAATAACAGATAAAAGAATATGAAATTGATGACTTGAATGGTATAATATTATAACAAATCTGGACGTGTTCCCTAATAAATATTGGGAAGGATATACCGGATATAGGCAAAAAGGCTGCAAATTTTATGAAATTTGCAGCCTTTTTGTTGTAAAAGATGGATTTATAAACTCGGAAATCCAATGGCAGAGTTTTTAATAAACTCAGATACCGTTCTTAATAAACTACTCAAAAGTTTATTAAAAACGTACTATTTGTTTATGTGGAAATTTGTTTGTTTTTTTATAAAATCTTAAATTGGCGTTTAGAACATTCTTTGTTGAAGATAACTATACTTTACAATTTGAAAAGTAATCAAACGAAACAACAGCTTTCCTGTTGGCTAAATTTATACATGAAGTTCCAGAACGAACCGTGTTCCTTTCGTATAATTCGTATCCAGTGTCAGGCTTCCGTTCATCTTGGCAGCAATTAGTGAACAGATCGGTAATCCTAGTCCATCTCCTGTAGTCAGGTCTTTCACTTCTGTGAAAGGTTTGAAGAGATTTTCCTGTTGCTCTGCCGGAATTCCAGTTCCTGTATCCGTAACGATGAATTGGTGCGTGTGCGCTCCCCGTTTCTTGAATTCGAGACTGATACGACCCTGGTCGGTGTAGAAAGCGGCATTTTTCAGTAAATAGAGAAGAATGCGTTCCAATTGTTCCTTGTTTGTCTTTACCTGAAGTTTTGGTGCATTGACTGAAGATGTGACATCCTGTTTTATGTATTCTTTAACTTTATCCATCACATTCTCACAGAAAGTTCCCACGTTGATTTCACTTAGTTCATAAAACTCGGTTAATGAGTTTTCCAAAGATGACAGTTCTTGAATGTCATCACTGAATTTCTTCAAAGCTGCGACTTGTCCCTGCATTTGGGCCGCTTCTTGAGGAGCCTTTTGTGACAGTTCTTCGGCTGAAGTAGCCAGCGTATTCAGGGTAGGCTCCATTTGCGAAGATATATTCTGTATGAATTTGGTTTTTAGTTCATTGTGTTCATTGGCAATTTTCACACTTTTCTTTAATTTACGATTGTTGGCGATGAATCGTAGCAATATCACAGCCAATATTACCAGGCCGGCTACCAATATGACTGCCAGCACACAGAGACCTATGATTATATATTGCTTGGCAGATAGTGAGTCGTCCTTTTCCTGTATGGTCAGTTGGCTTTCGTCATATTTTCTCTTCAGTACATTTAGTTCGTCTTGTGCGGTTAATGCTTTTACCGAGTCTGTCCAGACAATGAAACTTTCGTAAGTGCGTTCCATCAGTGGAGCATTATTGCCTTTTCGTGCAATATTGATAAGATTCTTGTAGCAATCGCTCACTTTGGCGTAGTCCTTCTTTTCCTTATATTGGTTGACAAGTTTGCGGAAACAGGCATCGCCTTGTGTACTTTGGTTGAAAGTATAGTAATAATTGGCTTTTGTATACAACAGTACCTCCGTTAGGGAGTCATTCTTTGCAAGATTAGCCATTTCTTCCAGTTTGTCCAACTGAGTCTTTGCTTGTGCGGGATTTTTCAGTGCAGTGTACATCTGCAATCGTTCCTTGTTTATAAGGAAACGCAGGTCATAAAAGACTTTCTTCTGATTTTGCTCTCCGGTCCATATAAGTTGGTCCATGTCACGACAAAGTTCGAATCCTTCTTTGTAAAAGTTCTCTCTGACGTATAAAGCATTGGCCTGAACACCACATTCTATCGCCTGTGGATAGTTTCCGCGGGTTGCAAATGCTTCGTATGCTTTTTTGAATAAGTAACGCGCTTTGATGTAATCTTTTTGATTGAGACTGCTTTGCGCTTGTTTTTTTAGTTCTGTGGCTCTGTCCTGGGGAGTTTGCGCATAAGCCAATATGCTCAAACAAAATATCATTAAAAGACTTGTTATTGATGTTTTCATATGATTGCATATTTGTTTGTCACAAATGTAAAACAAATATATGAAAAAAGATAGTGTTATCGATGAAATAATTCTCTTATGTTTATATTCATTGTTATTATCCAGCCCAGTTCTCTCTGTCGAGATTCCGATAACTGATAGCCTCTGCCAAATGATTGGGGAGTATTTGTTCTGCTCCTTCCAAATCGGCGATTGTACGGGCAACTTTTAAAATCCGGTCGTAGGCTCGGGCAGATAAATTGAGTCGTTCCATTGCATTTTTTAGCAATGCAAGTCCTTTGGCATCCGGTTGAGCGTACATTGCAAGCAGTTTGCTGTTCATTTGTGCATTGCAATAAATTCCGGTATATTCGGTGTAGCGTCTTTCCTGCATTTGACGGGCTTTTATCACTCGCTGTCTGATGATATTGCTCGATTCTCCCTGTCTTTGATCGGAAATCTTATCAAAGGGTACAGGTACAATCTCTATCTGAATGTCGATGCGATCTAATAATGGACCGGATATCTTATTCAAGTACTTTTGAACCTGTCCGGGGCTGCATACGCATGCTTTTGTCGGATGGTTGTAATATCCGCAGGGGCATGGGTTCATGGATGCGATCAGCATCAGATTGGCCGGATAGCTGATAGTACTTTTGATGCGGGAAATAGTGATCTGGCGGTCTTCCAATGGTTGACGCAACACTTCCAGCACTCCTCGGTTGAATTCCGGCAATTCATCTAAGAAAAGTACCCCATTATGTGCCAGACTGATTTCTCCGGGTTGTGGAAAACTACCTCCGCCAACCATCGCCACCTGGGAAATTGTGTGGTGAGGGTCGCGGAATGGGCGTTGGGAAATCAATGATGAACCGCGTTTCAGTTGTCCGGCAACTGAATGTATCTTGGTGGTTTCCAGACTTTCACCCAGAGAAAGAGGAGGAAGAATGGAAGGAAGGCGTTTGGCCATCATTGATTTACCGCTACCCGGAGCACCTACCATTATTAAATTATGCCCTCCGGCTGCTGCAACTTCTAGTGCCCTTTTTACATTCTCTTGTCCTTTTACGTCTGCAAAATCCAAGTCACAGTTCGTCTGTTGTTGATAGAATTCTTCCCGTGTATTAACAACAGTCGGCTCTAATTCGCGTTCATTATTGAAGAATTCGATGACCTCCTTGATATTACTGACTCCGTATACTTTTAATTGATTGACAACGGCAGCTTCCCGTGCGTTTTGTTGGGGGATGATTAGTCCTTCGAAACCATCCTCGCGAGCTTTGATAGCAATGGGAAGCGCACCTTTGATAGGTTGGATGCTTCCGTCCAGACTTAGTTCGCCCATTAGCAAATAGTGGGAAAACTTCTCGGAAGAGATTGTTTCGCTAGCTCCTAATAATCCGATGGCAAGAGGCAAGTCATAAGCTGAACCCTCTTTACGGATGTCGGCTGGTGCCATATTGACTACTATATTGCTAGTGGGCATTTTATAACCATTCACCAGCAGTGCGGAGATAATACGTTGATGGCTTTCTTTGACCGCAGAATCCGGAAGGCCGACGAGATAGAACATACAGCCGCGCGAGCTGTTAACTTCGATTGTGATGAGTGTTGCATCAATCCCTTGAACAGCCGCTCCGAATACTTTAATTAACACGTTTGATTATTGATTATTTTTTCTTCTTATTGTCTTGTTTTTCCTTTTCTTCAGCAGCAGTGACTACTTCCTCAATTTTCTTCTTCAATTGTTCTCCTTTGAGGTTTTTCGCGAGAATCTTACCGTCTGCCGACAGAAGAATGTTGCTGGGAACTTGCTTGATGGCGTATTGTTTGGCTACTTCGGAATTTAGTCCGCCAAAATCACAGACTTGCTCCCAATTGAGCGTATCACGTTTTATAGCATCCTGCCATTCTTGTTTATCCATATCAAGGGAGATACCGAGCATGGCTATATGTTTGTTCTTCTTATATTTCTGATAGATCTCTTTTAACTCGGTATTGCTTTGGTGATTGGAAATACTATCTCCCCATGAAGCCCAAAAGTTGATTAACAAGTTCTTTTTCTTGAAATCTTCTGATGACCGGGTAATTTTCTCTCCTTTTATGTTAGATAGACTGAAGAAGGGAGCATATTTGCCTGTTTCTGTTTTCTCTGACAGTGAGATGGCTTCGTTGAGCTGTTCAATATACAGCTTGTCTTGCAATATTCCTGTCATGACTTCAATTAGCTTCTTTATTTTGTTGAAATCGGGCGAATCTTTCTGAACAAAGTATTTATCCAACAAGTAGAGGCTGACAAAAGAAGAATGATGCTTCATGATGAATTCTTCTGCTTTTTGCTCTAAATCTTTCTCGGATGGGGTAGGCAGGCTATTTAGTTCTTTCTGAAAGTTTGTAAACTCTTCATTATATATATTACCATTGATATCCAGATATTCCGGGTGATTGATATCTCCTTTTATTTTGATCTGATTTCCTTTGTCAAGGAAGATTGGATATTCTGTCTGATTGTCAATAAGTAAAAAGGCAGAA
>DXOJ01000850.1 GCA_019412865.1 Bacteroides sp.
CATTGGCAAATGCAGTAAAAGTAACTCTTGGCCCGAAAGGACGTAACGTTATCATTGAGAAGAAATTCGGTGCTCCGCACATCACAAAAGACGGTGTGACAGTAGCAAAAGAAATCGAATTGGCAGATGCTTACCAGAACACTGGTGCACAGTTGGTAAAAGAAGTTGCTTCTAAGACAGGTGACGATGCCGGTGACGGTACAACTACTGCAACCGTTCTTGCACAAGCTATCGTAGCTGAAGGTTTGAAGAACGTAACTGCCGGTGCTAGCCCGATGGATATCAAACGTGGTATCGACAAGGCCGTTGCCAAAGTGGTAGAATCAATCAAGGATCAGGCTGAAACTGTAGGTGACAACTATGACAAGATTGAACAGGTTGCCACTGTATCTGCAAACAACGATCCGGTAATCGGTAAATTGATTGCTGACGCTATGCGTAAAGTTTCTAAAGACGGTGTGATTACTATCGAAGAAGCAAAAGGAACAGACACTACTATCGGTGTAGTAGAAGGTATGCAGTTCGACCGTGGTTATTTGTCTGCTTACTTCGTGACAAATACGGAAAAGATGGAATGTGAGATGGAGAAACCTTACATCCTGATCTATGACAAGAAGATTTCTAACCTGAAAGATTTCTTGCCTATCCTCGAACCTGCTGTACAGACTGGTCGTCCTCTGTTGGTAATTGCAGAAGATGTAGATAGCGAAGCGTTGACTACATTGGTAGTAAACCGTCTGCGTTCTCAATTGAAGATCTGTGCTGTGAAAGCTCCGGGCTTCGGTGACCGTCGTAAAGAAATGCTGGAAGATATCGCTATACTGACAGGTGGTGTTGTTATCAGCGAAGAAAAAGGTTTGAAACTGGAACAGGCTACCATCGAAATGTTGGGTACTGCTGACAAAGTTACAGTTACTAAAGACTATACAACTGTTGTAAACGGTGCAGGTAACAAAGACAGCATCAAGGAACGTTGCGAACAGATCAAAGCACAGATTGTGGCAACTAAGTCTGACTATGACCGTGAGAAATTGCAGGAACGTCTGGCTAAATTGTCAGGTGGTGTGGCTGTTCTCTATGTAGGTGCTGCTTCAGAAGTAGAAATGAAAGAAAAGAAAGACCGTGTGGACGATGCTTTGCGTGCAACTCGTGCTGCTATCGAAGAAGGTATCATCCCGGGTGGTGGTGTAGCTTATATCCGTGCTATTGATTCTTTGGAAGGAATGAAGGGTGATAATGCCGATGAAACAACTGGTATTGGTATCATCAAACGCGCCATCGAAGAACCGCTTCGCGAGATTGTTGCTAACGCTGGTAAAGAAGGTGCAGTCGTTGTTCAGAAAGTACGTGAAGGAAAAGGTGATTTCGGTTACAATGCCCGCACGGACGTTTACGAAAACTTGCACGCTGCCGGTGTAGTAGATCCTGCTAAGGTTGCTCGTGTAGCTTTGGAAAATGCAGCTTCTATCGCAGGTATGTTCCTGACTACTGAATGTGTGATTGTAGAAAAGAAGGAAGATAAGCCAGAAATGCCGATGGGCGCTCCCGGAATGGGAGGCATGGGCGGAATGATGTAATTCCGGCTTTCGCTGAATGAATATGAAAACGAGGGTGTCCGAAAAGGGTACCCTCGTTCTTTTTATTATCAATCTATTCTGCAAATTGATCTTTTCAAAACATCCTTGCTTTATATTTTGTTTGGTCAACGTATTCTTAGTAATGAGAATACTTCGTATATTTAGAATCAAATTTATTAATAAAAGTGAGATGTTGAAAGTATTAACATTTATGAAGCAGGTAGCTAACGGGCTACAGGTGGAGGGAAACTTCGGTACTGCGCACGTCTATCGTAGCAGTCTGAATGCCATCATTGCTTATAATGGGAAAGTGGACTTCACCTTTGATGAAGTGAGTCCGGAGTGGTTAAAGGGATTTGAAGTATATCTTCGCAGTGGTGGTTGCAGTTGGAACACCGTTTCCACTTATTTGCGCACGTTTCGTGCGGTTTACAATCGTGCCGTTGATCTTCGGAAAGCTTCTTATGTACCTCATCTGTTCCGTTCTGTTTATACCGGTACTCGTGCCGACCATAAACGTGCATTGGGCGATGAAGATATGAAAAAGGTATTTGCAAAATTGTCTCGTACGTCCGGTGTGCCATTAGCGGTATATCAGGCGCAAGAGTTATTTATTCTGATGTTTTCGCTTCGTGGTATGCCATTTGTGGATCTCGCTTATTTGCGTAAGAGTGATTTGCGTGATAACGTAATAACGTATCGCAGACGTAAGACAGGACGGCCATTGTCAGTGACATTGACTCCCGAAGCGATGATCCTGGTGAAGAAGTATATGAATCGTGATCCTTCTTCTCCTTATTTGTTTCCATTGTTGAAAAGCCGTGAAGGAACCAAAGAGGCGTATCGCGAATATCAGTTGGCATTGCGCAGCTTTAACCAACAGTTGATGTTGCTAGGTGAATTATTGGGATTATCCGATAAGTTGAGCTCGTACACCGCCCGCCATACCTGGGCTACGACAGCTTATTATTGTGAAATCCATCCGGGCATTATCTCCGAAGCGATGGGACATTCGTCTATCACCGTCACTGAAACCTATCTGAAACCTTTCCGAAGTAAGAAAATTGATGAAGCAAATAAACAAGTTCTTGACTTCGTGAAACGCTCTGTTGTAGGTGTAAGCGCTTGAAAATTACTCTGTTACTTTGTAGGTAACGGGAATGAATATCGGTGCAAATATGAGCATATTTATTAAAACAACCAAACGAAATCACACATTTTTTTCTAATAAAGCATTCAAAAGTAGAACTAGAACAAATAAAACACGCGGATTCTTTGTATTAGGGCTTTGTTAACTTCTAAATTTTGCAAAAGATTTCCTTCCCCTCTACTGCCTTTCAGAAGCAGGGGTAAAAAAGTTTCATCACATTTGGTATCATTTTTCAGTATTGACTACTCCAGAAGAGCAGGCACAAAGGTTTCTCTGTTACCTAAAAAGTAACGGGCATGCTATTATTGAAACTTAGTGTTTAATAATATATTATTAATACCCGTTGGC
>DXOJ01000851.1 GCA_019412865.1 Bacteroides sp.
GTCATTGGGGGACAAGACGCTCCTGCAATATGCGAAGACGCCTTATATGGATAAGCTAGCTCGCATGGGACGTAACGGCCGCCTGATTACTGTGGCGGAAGGTTTCCATCCGGGTAGCGAAGTTGCCAATATGTCCGTGTTGGGATATAATTTGCCAAAGGTATATGAAGGTCGCGGACCGCTGGAAGCTGCCAGTATCGGTGTGGATCTGAAACCGGGTGAGATGGCAATGCGCTGTAATTTGATTTGTGTGGAAGGAGAAATTCTGAAGAATCACTCCTCCGGACACATATCTACAGAAGAAGCGGATGTATTGATTCAATATCTGCAAGAAAAACTGGGCAATGACCGCGTACGCTTTCATACGGGAGTTCAGTATCGCCATCTATTGGTTATCAAGGGAGGTAATAAAGAACTGGATTGTACACCTCCGCATGATGTACCTTTGAAACCTTTCCGTCCATTGATGGTGAAACCATTGGTTCCGGAAGCGCAAGAAACGGCAGATCTGATTAACGATCTGATTCTGAAATCACAGGAATTGCTGAAAGATCATCCATTAAATCTGAAACGTATGGCAGAAGGTAAAGATCCTGCGAACAGTATTTGGCCCTGGAGTCCCGGTTACCGTCCGCAGATGCCTACTTTCTCCGAGACTTTCCCACAGGTAAAGAAAGGAGCAGTCATCTCGGCTGTCGATCTGATAAACGGAATCGGTTACTATGCTGATTTACGTCGCATCGCAGTAGAGGGAGCAACCGGACTTTATAATACGAACTACGAAAACAAAGTGGCCGCTGCCTTGGAAGCATTGAAGACGGATGATTTTGTTTATCTGCATATCGAAGCCAGTGATGAGGCCGGACACGAGGGAGACATCGACTTGAAACTTCTCACTATCGAGAATCTTGATAAACGTGCCGTAGGTCCTATTTATGAAGCAGTGAAAGATTGGGACGAACCGGTAGCCATTGCTGTATTGCCCGATCATCCTACTCCCTGTGAGCTTCGTACTCATACATCTGATCCCATTCCGTTTCTTATCTGGTATCCGGGTATCGAGCCGGACGAAGTGCAGACATATGATGAAATAGCTGCTTGCAACGGTAGTTACGGACTTCTGAAAGAAGACGAGTTTATAAAAGAATTCATGAAATAAGTCACCACAGATTATGAAATATTATAGTACGAATAAACAAGCACCTGTTGCCTCACTGCAAGAAGCGGTGGTAAAAGGGCTTGCTGCCGACAAAGGGCTGTTTATGCCTATGTCTATCAAACCTCTTCCACAGGACTTTTACGATACGATTGATAGTTTATCCTTTCAGGAAATTGCTTATCGCGTAGCCGATGCTTTCTTCGGTGAGGATATTCCTGCCGATACGCTGAAACAGATTGTATATGATACATTAAGTTTCGATGTACCTTTGGTTAAGGTGGCAGATAACATCTATTCACTTGAACTTTTCCACGGACCGACGTTAGCATTTAAAGATGTAGGCGGTCGTTTCATGGCGCGTCTTTTGGGATACTTCATTAAGAAAGAAGGACAAAAGAATGTCAATGTATTGGTAGCTACTTCCGGTGATACGGGAAGTGCTGTTGCCAACGGCTTTCTGGGTGTGGAAGGTATTCATGTGTATGTGCTTTATCCGAAAGGAAAAGTGAGCGAAATACAGGAGAAACAATTCACTACGCTCGGACAGAATATCACTGCGCTCGAAGTGGACGGAACATTTGATGATTGTCAGGCATTGGTGAAATCTGCTTTCATGGATAAAGAATTGAATGAACACCTTTTATTGACTTCTGCCAACTCCATCAATGTAGCCCGTTTCCTGCCGCAGGCATTCTATTATTTCTATGCTTATGCACAATTGAAACGTGCCGGAAAAGCTGATAATGCTGTAATCTGTGTACCTAGTGGAAACTTCGGAAATATCACTGCCGGATTGTTTGGTAAGAAGATGGGTTTACCCGTGAAGCGTTTCATTGCTGCCAATAACCGCAACGATATTTTCTATCAATATCTGCAGACTGGTAAATATAATCCCCGTCCGTCTGTCGCAACGATTGCTAATGCTATGGACGTAGGCGATCCGAGTAACTTTGCTCGTGTACTCGATTTATATAGTGGTTCACATGCTGATATCTCTGCCGAGATTTCAGGAACAACTTATACCGATGAGCAAATCCGCGAAACGGTGAAGGAAACCTGGAAAGAACATCATTATCTCCTTGATCCTCATGGTGCTTGTGGATATCGTGCGTTGGTAGAAGGCTTGAAAGAGGGAGAAACAGGTGTATTCCTTGAAACGGCTCATCCTGCCAAGTTCCTCGAAACAGTGGAAAGCATTATTGGAGAAGCGGTAGAAATCCCTGCCAAATTGCAGGAATTTATGAAAGGCGAGAAAAAAAGCCTTCAAATGACAAAAGACTTTGCGGACTTCAAGAAGTATTTGTTGACGCTTTAATCCTCTTCTTCCTATGAATGAATTTGTGCCACCTTGTTGGCACGGTTGTGTCATCGAAGTGTCACGGTCGTGCCAACAAGGTGGCACAGTTGTGACAATAGGGTGGCATAAACCGAGTAATTGCAATATCGTTTATATAGAAGCTAGGAATACTAAATATTCTCCCGTACAATGAACAGTAAACTCATTTGCTGTTGCTTCATTAAGCGTTCCTTGCCACCAATTAGTAAAATCACTAAGAGGATAAACTAATCCCTCTCCTTGCAATCCTTTCGCTCCGAAATTGAAAATAGAAACTTGTTGCCCCGGATGAGAGGCGAAAGCTTGCGTGTCTTTGGCGGGGATAAACATGCCATAATCGGTAATGGTACGTACCTCGATACCATCTTTCATGTAGTCGATCAGCAGACTGATGTTTCCTAATGTATGATCTTCCCGTTTGCCGGTGGCTCCGACAATGGCAATTCTTCGGAATCCTTTCTTTTGCAGGAAATGAACAGCTTTGGTTTGGTCGTTCGTTTCTTGATCCGCTATCTGATGTACAATAGGGGAGAAAAGTTCTTTATATTCCGGTGAAAGAGAATCCCCGTCACCGATAATTACATCGGGGGTATGCCCACGCAGGATATATTCATTGGCAGCCCCGTCACAACAAACTACAAATTCTGCATTTTCCAGCATTTGCAGGGGAAGAGGATGGCTGGGATATTCGCCATTGGCTAGTATCACGGCTTCGGGAGTATAGTGTTCGTATTTCATTGTATGCTCATTAATTTTTTCCACTTAAAATAGCCAAAGATAGCTATAATGGAGTAAAGTCCATACAAAGCGGAAGTAAAATAAAGGTCTTTGTAGATATAAAGTCCGCAGCAGACAATATCCACAAGAATCCAGGCAAACCATTGCTCGACGTATTTGCGTGCCAGCATCCACATACCGACAATGCTCAATGCGGTAGTAAAGCTATCTAGCCAGGGAACATTGCTATCCGTATATGCTATCAGTATCCATGCAATACCGAGGAAAGAAACGATGAATATCAGAAAAAGAGGTAAGTAACATTTTCCCGGAGTATGTATGATAGGAAGATCTTTGGATTTTTCCCCTCCCCACATCCAGAAGAACCAGCCGTAAATGGCAGCTATCAGGTAGTAGATATTGATGCCAAAGTCAGCATACAATCCGGCTTTGTAATATACGAAGATGTAGATGGCAGGCATCACAATGCCCGCTATCCAAAGGTAGATACTTGCCCGGTACTCTAACCAAAGGTAGATCAGCCCGACAATCGTACCGAATATTTCCAGAAAATTCAATTCCATAACTCTGTGTGATTAAAAGCGGAAAGAAACATGTCCCATAACGTTTGTTCCTGCTTGTGCAGCATATCCGGCATAGTTTCCCCGATTTTCCAGCGTATCGGTGTAGTCACTTGATGCCCAGCCGTTGTTTTCATATTTTTCATTAAACAGATTGTATACAGTAAATCCTACGGTGACTTCTTTCAGTACTTTCTTGGGACGGAAGCTGTACGCCAGATTGAGGTTGCTGACAAAATACTTATCAAGAGTCAGTTCTTCAACTTCTGCGTTTGTCATATACTGTTTGCTCACGAACTGTGATTGCAGGGCAGCTTCGAATCCCTTATAATTGAATGAGAAACGATTGTTGAGTAAGAAGTCCGGTGAGAAAGCAATGTGAGTGTCTTTATGCTTTATCTGAATAGTCGGGAGAGAAGTAGAGCTACCGTCGTCATTATAGTGGTAGCCCGGCAGGCTCTCTACGAAATCCTGAATACGGTTTTTGCTCCATGTAGCGTTGATATCCCATTGAAACCATTTGCACGGTTTGATTCCCAGCATGATTTCGATTCCCATGCGATAACTGTCCGGCACGTTTTCGGTCAGTGCTTCACCTATATCGTTTAAGGCTCCGGTCAGAACCAGTTGGTCGGTATAGTCCATGTAGTAGAAGTTTGCACCTGCTGTCAGCCATTGGTTGGCGAAGGTATATCCTGCTTCATAGTCGAGCAGCTTTTCTGCTTTGGGGTACGAGTCCGGATCACCATCCGTATAATTGTTTCTTGTTGGCTCTTTTTGAGCAACCGAGAAAGAGGCATAGACACGATGGTTGGAAGTGATGTTCCAGTTTAATCCTACTTTCGGATTAAAGAAATCGAACTTTTTATCTACTGCCAGTGGACGCAGGGCATTCTTGCTCCAGTCATATTTATCATTGTTTCCGTCGATGGTATAGTTGATGTGGCGATACTGGAGATCGGCATAAGCACTTAGTCCTCTAGTAAGATCGTAGTTCGCTTTCAGATAAATATTTCCATCGGTCTTCTTGGATTTGTTGCGGTAATATTCATGGTCGGGAGATAGAGAACCTACGTAGTTTTTCACCCAGGGAACTCTTCCGAAGTTATTGCCCCGGTATTGATTCAAACCACCTCCCAGAGACGCATTCAGCCTGTTAGCCGTGTAATTGAGAGAAAAAACGCCGCCGCCGAATTTGTTGTCCATCTTCTTTTGACGGACTAAATCGCTTTTAGATACTTCGGTTCCATCTATTGTAAATGGTTTTAAACCATATTCTATCAGGTATCTGCCGTCTTTGTACTCTTCGTAATAACCGTCACCTTTGGTATAATGTAAGGCAACGTTCAGATTCCAGGCTGTCGAGAAAGTATGATTGAAGAGAAGCTGATAATTCTTTTGCAGATAATTATCTGTTTGGTCGTCGTAATAATGTTTTTTGCCGTTGGCATCAGTGTACATTTCCCCGCAAGGATTGTAGCGTCTGCCGAATTTTTCCATTTGCTCTTTTGTTGCGTATCCCCAAGCATGATATGTTTTTTCTTTTCCGGCAAATGCAATGAGCTTCACAGATGTGTTTTCTGCAAAATAACCTCCTTGCAGGTAGTAAGAGTTCAAGTCCACCGAAGCACGGTCTATGTATCCGTCCGTACCGATATTGGAAAGGCGGGCGTCAAACGTCCAGTGGTTATTGAGTAGGCCGGTTCCCACTTTCACTGTTTCCTTGTGCGTGTTGAACGAACCGTATGAACCATTGAATTCGGCGTATGGTTTCATAGATGCACCTTCGGTTTGCATATTGACACTGGCTCCGAAAGCACCTGCTCCGTTCGTTGATGTACCTGCTCCGCGCTGCACCTGCATATCTTTTACGGAAGAAGAAAAGTCGGGCATATTCACCCAGAACAGGTTATGGCTTTCGGCATCGTTCATCGGTATGCCGTTTACCGTGATGTTGATTCGTGTGCCATCGGTTCCACGTACGCGAAGTGTCGTATAGCCGATACCAGCTCCTGCATCCGATGTGGTCAGTGTGGAAGGAGTCATACTTAGCAGATAGGGGATATCCTGTCCGAAGTTTACCTTTTTGAGTTCTGCTTTGCCTATATTGGTGAATGCCACGGGAGTTTTGGCTGTGGCACGTGTGGACACTACCTGCACCTCTTGCAAGTTTACTACTCTCATACTATCCTTTGCACTCGTCTGTGCATGAACAGTGATACCTGCGCCCAATAAGGCGACGGCCATCCATACAATTCTTTTCATTTTTGCTTACTAATTAGTTCTCTACGCCGGCATTACCCGGATCAGATTCTATGGGTATGTTCTCAGCCCGTCATGTTAAGGCACCCCTACCAGTGAATCGGTTACAAAAATACTGCTTTTGCAGGAGGAAAGCAAAAAAAACTTTTAGATTCACTAAAAACAATATAACTTTGTAAATTGTTGAAATAACAAAACTGCATTTATTCACTTAATATATATTTAATTATGCTACTATTATTGCAAGCAACACAAGCTGCGGACTCTGTGCAAGTGGCTGCAGACGAATTAATGAAAGAGGCGATTGCCAATGCTGACGGATTGGATAAGCTTTCGCTGATTACTCAACAACTGATAGACTTCGGTATTCGTGCCGGAGAACGTATACTGATTGCGGTCATCGTCTTTATTGTCGGACGTTTCCTTATCTCGTTGCTCAACAAGTTTATAAGACGTCTGTTGGATAAACGAAAGGTAGATATAAGTATCAAAACTTTCGTTAGAAGTCTGGTCAATATTCTGTTGACAATCCTGTTAATCATTTCTGTTGTCGGTGCCTTGGGAGTTGAGACAACTTCATTTGCGGCTTTATTGGCTTCCGCCGGTGTCGCTGTCGGTATGGCTTTATCCGGTAATCTGCAAAACTTTGCCGGCGGACTGGTTATTCTTTTGTTCAAACCTTATAAAGTTGGCGATTGGATAGAAACACAGCAGGGATCAGCCGGTACAGTAAAAGAAATTCAGATATTCCATACCATCCTTACTACTGGGGATAATAAACTGATTTATATACCGAATGGTTCATTAAGTAGTGGAGTAGTGATTAATTACAGTCACCAGGAAACCCGCCGTGTAGAATGGATTATTGGTATAGATTATGGGGAAGATTACAATAAGGTTCAGCAGATAGTTCGTGATATTCTGGCTGAAGATAAACGTATCTTGAATGAACCTGCTCCGTTTATAGCTCTTCATGCGCTAGATGCCAGCAGTGTGAATGTGGTGGTACGTGTATGGGTAAATAGCGGAGATTATTGGGGTGTTTATTTCGATACCAATAAAGCTATTTACGAAACCTTCAATGAAAAAGGTATCAACTTCCCTTTCCCACAGCTTACTGTGCATCAGGGAAATTGATTGTTATACTCTGATAATTCAAAAAATAAGAGGTTGTGTCAAAACGCTGACACAGCCTTTTTTTATGCGCAAAGCCCAGACT
>DXOJ01000852.1 GCA_019412865.1 Bacteroides sp.
GTCTTGATCCATTCTTTATAAAATATAGCGTACATTTTTGAGGATTTATGATTTATGAATTATGATTTGTGGGTTACGAGTAGCCAATTTTTATTCTTAATTTAATCAGTATTTGCCTGTCAGGCCGATAAATGCATCCTCCAAATTTACCTGTTCACTATGAAAATTAGTGTAAGGCACTGACATGGATTTCAGTTTTGCTTCAGTTTCTGCCGGTTGAAGGAAAGAGAAAGTCTCCAACTGGTTCCGCATGACAGAAGGATGATAGAAATCATCAGATGCGGGAAGTTCGTAGCCTTCGGGAATAGTGAAGGTATAGCGACGTCCTTTTTCTAGTAGTTCGGCAATTGGTTTCTGAATCAGTATCTTTCCGTAGTCCATGATGATGCAGTCGTCAACAAGCCGCTCCATGTCCTGAATGATATGCGAGGTCAGAAAGACGGTTTTTCCTTCTGAACGGGCATAGTCGCGGAGGTAGTCGACAAACAGGCGACGATAGCCGGGATCGAGTCCGAGGGAGAAATCATCCAGCACGAGAAGTTCCGGGTTCTGTGCGAGAATCAGTCCGAGGGCTACTTGTGAACGTTGTCCGCAGGACATACGCGAGATACGTTGTCCGGGAGCGACTTTCAACTTATTCATCAGTTCATAGTACGCTTCCTTTTTCCATTGACCGGGGTAGAAAGCTGCGTAGAATTTCTCTATCTCGGTGATGGTCATGAATTGATATTGCACATGACCTTCGATGAGCAGTCCGATATTGCGACGCAGAGCCGGTGCCATTGTCTGAATCTCCTGTCCGAAGATGCGACATTCTCCCGAACGGGGTTTCAGGTAACCGCTCAAGATATTGATAGTGGTGGTCTTGCCCGTACCGTTCTTTCCCAACAGTCCCAAGATGCGTCCTTTGGGTACTGTGAAACTAAGATTTTCGTAAATCAACCGTTTGCCGTAATAGTGCGTCAGATTGTTACATTCGATAATATGTTCCATTTGATTTTATCTGTTATTCTATTCAAAAGAAGAAAAGGAAAAGAATGGGAATCAAGATTCCGACAATGACTTCGATCCCTCCTCTGCCGATAATGCCCTTATTCCCTTTCAGCATGATAATGCCGGAGAGAGTAATGATAATAAGAGCGATGGCGAAAATATCAGCAAAGTAAGTCCACCATTGTCCCGGGTTGTAATGTAAGCGGGACATTGCTCCGATAAGCGGGCGGCGGGTGACGGATTCATATACCGCTTCTCCTGTCTTCACGTTTACCAGGAGATTGGAGCCGCCTTTCAGGAATACTTTCATTACGTCCGTTTTCGGGAAGTAATATTTGGTATAGTTGCCGCTTTCTCCCAATGGTTCCAGGAGAGTGAGCACTTTCTCCTTATTCATTCCTGCTTTATCCGGTAGCTTTTCTGCTATCTTATACTCTTTCCGTGTGATGGAGAAGTTCGGATTAATAGTGTCACGGTGATTCATTACAATTCCGGAAATGGCATATATCAATACCATTCCGGAAAAGAAAAATGATAAGTCACGGTGTATGAGCCGACTCCACTTACGGATGTTACTACTCCACTTCATACGAGTCAGCTTCCATGAAATAGAAAGATAAATACTCTTTTCCTGTTTCTGCCTTGCGGTCGGCTATTTTTGCACGGAAATCTGCAATGCGGGCTTCAGGGCTGTTGGCTGTTTCACCACGTGCTTTCTTTTCAGAGTCGCATCCGGCTTCACCGGTTCCGTGTTTCTCGGCAGCCTGTGCTTTGAGTTGCGCTTCCCAGTTCTGGAGGTAGGCTTCGTCAATGCGTTGTTCTTTCAGTGTTCCGGTAACACGAACGATGGAGTTCACGCATTTAGGATCGAATGCTCCCAAAGTGCCCGCTTCTACACGGATCACATGGGTATCGTCGCTACCCATCAGGAAGATTTTCTTTGCGCCATGTTTGCAGGTATGTGTGCAGACGCCTTCAATGGTCACTTCTTGTCCTGCAAGGCTTTCGGCATTGGCAAGAAGAGAATCAATTTCCAAGGCGGAAGATGCAGACTGTTCTGTAGTCGCTTCTGATGCGCTTTTCTGTTGTTTGTTACCACATGAAGTTCCGATAAAAGTCATTGCCACGATGGCAATTGCGATTGTTAGCTTTTTTGTTTTCATTGTTATTGCTTCGTTTTTATATAGTTTGTAATCTGTTTTTCGTTTGTTTATAGCTTATCGTAGTTCGCCTTACGGGCGAGGGGAGTAGCCTTACTTGAAACTTTTAGTTTCCTAGTGTGAAACTGGTAGTTTCAAACCTTGAAACTGTTGGTTTCTCACCGAGAAACTAAAGGTTTCAAGGCATGAAACAAATATTAGTCTTTTAGTTGCCGGCTTGATCCCTTATGCAACGAACTTGCATACCGGCTTTAATGCTAACATAAGATAATGATAATCTGCCTTCCGGATACTTGGTTGCATTGATTGTACTCATTAATCCAAAGAACTGTATATTGGTTAGTAGGCCGCTGGTACTATTGTATATGGGTTTGTAGGCGGTCGAAGTCATGAGATAATTCATTGCCGGTTTTCCATGCCACGCAGCTTGAATCTTGGCGTCATCTGCTATTGCAGTTTTTTGGTAGCTGCCGGCGCCTGTAAGACTTGTTGCCATACGAACACCGGAGAATTGGTAATTGAATCCTGCATCCATCAGTGATGATATTTTGGCTCCATCATAAGCTGTATCATAAAAAAGAGCTTTATCACCATCAGCCGGTACCTTGCCGTCGGCATCATTCGTTGTTTTTCCTACCAGATTAAAGTACTCCAGACGTGTCGGTATGTGCCATCCTTTCGGGCAGATTCCTTGTGCTCCTTCAAAGGAGGTCAGATTACTATCAGTAATTTCTTTACCACCCAGTGCAGCCTGGAAATCATATAGATAACCTAATTCTTTTATGGCACTTTCTTTTGTTGTAGCTACGGTTGCACCGTCGGCTGTGATTTCATACGGATACCAAACATGGCTATCAGCAGTTGGATCACTTGAAGGAGTATACCCTTTCGGTAAATAAATAAGCGGTTCAGCCATCCATGTCGTACCGTTTGAGAGAGTTACAGTCTTATATTTTACATTATCATACAGGAAATAGTTCTGATCGAGATGTTCCTCGAAAGGAATCTCATTATCAGCTCCAATTTCACCCTCATCTGTCCAGTTTTCAATGTCACCACTAAGTTTGACTTCTATATCGTCAGGTAACACGCGAATGTTCACACTGTATTGTCCTCCTTGTGCCAAAGTGGTAGATGTGAGCTTCTGTGACAAGGTCTTGCCGTCGGATGTTGCTACTTCAAGCGTCAAGGCTACTGTTTGGGGAACGATAATAGCTCGGTATGTCTCATTCGCTTTAACGGCTTGTGCAACAATGCTTGTAGCAGAGGCATTTGCATCAGCAGTCACTGTGAGAGCACTCAAATCAAGAGTTGCAGTCGGGATAGAACCTTTCAATGCAATGGACGAGATGTTAGCTTCTACTTCCTTTGTTACATTAATCACTAATTTAGTAAACATGTGTTTGAAGTTCATGCTTATAACGTTGGTAGTCGGAAGTACATCCGATTTCTTTGCTGCCATAAAATCTGACGCTCCATATCCGCTAGTCTGATCGGTTTCTACAGTAAATGAAGCCGGAGTATTGCCCTCTTTATAGGGATAATAGGCTACTATTTGCGATTTGTCATTTCCTTCCGGATACCAAAGTAAATCACCGGCAAATACTCCGTCATTGTATGTCATCAGTTTATTTTCCGCATATACGAAGTCACCGTTTTGGGTGATTGTAACACCGATTTTATCTCCGGTCTCAAAGTTAACTTCCGTAGCACGTGTAATAATAGGAGAGATAGTAATACGACTGTTTGCAGGAGTCGTAGCTTCGTTCTCCTCTTGTTGGCAAGATACCAAAAGTGCTGCTGCGAAGATAAATGTCAAACTCTTTTTCATTGCTTAATAATTTAGTTTATATATATTCATTGTTTTCAAAAAGTATATCCTAATTTGACAGCCTCGTTCCAACGGTTCGAACCATCTATATATTGCAGGTTGACACCGTGCGTATAACTACCCTGTACTTCCGCATAAATTCCATAGTTGAAATGGCTGTCTCTTAT
>DXOJ01000853.1 GCA_019412865.1 Bacteroides sp.
TACCATAACCTGCGCTAACACCGAACAATTGCTTCCCTTTCAATATATCGAAGAAATTACTATCCGTTAGCCCGTAGTTACCTGTCAATGTGAGATAATGAATGGCTCCCATCCGTTGTCTGAATTTAATAGAGGCGATCATAATGGTGTTATCCATTAATTCCAGATTGGTAACCCCGGCAAAAGGTAATTGCTGTGGAATATAGAAACCGGGGACATCACCGCCAATAGCATTTTGTAATGGATAAGGAAAATCCCTTCCGATCAGGATACGTCCATAAATGGAAGGAATGACAGAGAAGCGGCGGGTTACAGGAATGACGCTTGCCCACGAAGCATTCAGTGCTGAAAATGGAGCGTGTTCGTTGTATTGTGCCGTATTATCCGTATAGAGTGAATAGGCGGCTCTGAAGTCACTTCCTTTAGAAGGGAAACGTCCTTTATCATAGGTATTATATTGCACTTGGGCAAAATAACTTAGGAAATGTTCCGATTCTACTTTCAGGTCGGAGATTTCAGGTTTCTTAAACAGGAAATCCTTGTATTTGTAATATTCAAAACGAAGACCGAGTCCGAAACGGAAATTCTTGTACCATACATCAGAGAAGCCAAATTCGGCCAGATGATATTTGTAAGTTGTATTATAGGCACGGTCGCCTTCCTCGTAAATATTGATATCGTTGTATTGGAACATATACGAGAAGTTGAAATTACGCTGTTGCATTGGTTCCAGCGTATAGTCTATGCGGGCAGCATATCGTTTACCCAACCGACCGGTAAGGGCCAATCGGGAAGGAATACGAGTTTTGAGGTCTGCTGTTGCATTGACCAACAAAGATGCGATCTCTTCCGAATCGAAACGGATACCCAGGTTGATTCTTCTTTCATATTTTTCCTGCAACAGGAAGTTTAGGTGATAACCTTCAGGTGTCTCTTTCAACGTATAACTGGCACTGGAGTAGGACTGACTGCCACGTAACTGATACAGGGCCTGTTCTATTTGTTGAGTGGAGATATCACTGTTTTCTTCCAGTTTACATTTCTTCATCAGCCATTTTTTGTCATCCACTTCTACTCCTGAAAATGAGATGTCTGTCACATAAACGGTGCGTGCATTGGAAAGAGAAGAATAAGGACCGTGTTGTTTCGGAGTGTAGTCTTCGGCTATTCCTATTTTCTTTTTTAAGGCAAGCAACGAACTCCATTGGTCTTTTGCAGCTTCTTTGCCTCTTCTCATCAGCGTATCAATAGCGGCCGGAGTAAAACTGGCAGATGAATATCCATCTACATTGACACGGATATAGGTATCTGTGAGATCTACATTCTTTTCATGGTTAGACTGACAGGTGATATCTACAATTTGTCCCAGAATGTCGGGGACACTATTGAGCTTGTCGGCTTTCTTGAGAGCATTTTGCACATCTACCCCGATGATAATATCGGCTCCCATTGCTTTCACTACATCCGCCGGATAGTTGTTTACAATACCACCGTCCACTAATACCATGCTGTCTTGCCGTACCGGAGTAAATACACCGGGGATAGCCATACTGGCACGCATGGCAGTAGAGAGTATTCCGTCGTGGAATACGATTTGCTCTCCGTTGACAACATTGGCAGCCACACAGGCAAAAGGAATGGGTAGTTTATTAAAGTCAATGGAGTCATGATATCCCACGGTAAGGTCTGAAAATAGATTAGCCAGATTCTGTCCTTTCATGATTCCTCCGGTAGCGGCATCTTTGGGAGTTTTGGTGAAAGGGATAGAGACTGTATATTTTTCAGATCGCTCACGATCTGTTAATGACATGGCACTTCTTTTGATACGGTCACTCAACAGGAATGTCCAATCTTGCTTCCGTACCATACTGTCCAATTGTTCCGGAGTATAACCGATGGCATAAAGACCACCTACGATAGCTCCCATACTGGTACCGGCTATATAGTCGATAGGAATTCCGGCTTCTTCGATCACTTGCAGTGCTTTGATGTGTGCCATTCCTTTGGCACCCCCGCCGCTCAGTACGACACCTACTTTTTTTCTTTGCTCCTGAGAATGCAAAGAAAAAGGCAATAATAAGCCAATTGATAAAACTAATGTTGAAAAGATTTGTTTTTTCATTAGGACATGGTCTAGTGTTGATGTTTAATAT
>DXOJ01000854.1 GCA_019412865.1 Bacteroides sp.
ATCAATGTATTCGTACGTACCGTTCGTAATCTTGAGACCGTGGCAGCGATAGTTGTTATATTCAATGTGCGCTAGTTTCCAACGGCGCATATCCCAGAATAAATGTCCTTCGTATGCAAGTTCTACTTTACGTTCGTTGCGATAATCATTGAACCATGCTTCACCACTAGAGGACTTACCTGGCAGATTTACTCCCTGGCGTCCACGGACACGATTCATCAAAGATTGTGCCTCACCGATTTTGTTCAGTCTGTATGCTGCTTCAGCTTTGTTCAACAAAACTTCGGCAAATCGGATTTCTACCCATGCTTGAGAACTTTTGGTTCCTTTGACGTCAATCAGTTTCTCGTCCAACAGTTTGCGTAGGAAGTATCCGGTCGTTGTTTTACCATAAGAGTATGACTGTTCACGGTAAGCCATGAACGCACCGTTTATTCCACCTACACTACAATCCATCACTCTACCTTTCCACGTACATCCACGATAGATAACGGTAGCTGCAAAACGAGGCTCCAATTGATCATAAGGAGGTTCTTCTGTTGTGGTACCATGCCATTTTGTCCAGTCTACTTTATTTCCATTTTTATCTTCATAAGATTCTACCATTTCCTGTGTCGGAGTACCTAACGCACCGAAGTCGTAACCATCGCATTGCGGTACATAATATTGGTCAAAGGTATGGTTCGGTCCGCTATCTTTATTGTAATCAAACTCCAGAATAGCTTCTTTATTATTACCTTTCCAAGCATCTGCATAGTTGTCTACCAAATCATATAATTGTAGCTTTTCTACTTCATCAGCTGCATCATAGGCATCCTGCCAACGCTCTGCATATAGCATAGCACGCGATTTCAATGCATAAGCTGCCCCTTTTGTAACCCGGCCTTTGTTGGCTGCGTCCCATTCTTTAGGAAGGTTGGTTGATGCAAAATCCAAGTCATCTGCGATGAATTGCCAAGTTTCCGCTGCTGTGCTACGTGCTTTATCATTGGAAGTAGGGAGATCATCATATAGAATGACTCCACCATGCCGTTTGGCTAACTGGAAATAAATATAAGCACGGAAGAAGCGTACCTGGGCTTCCCACTTCAGATTCTTGTCATCCGGAAATGTAGAATATTTCTTTTGCATTACCAGAAATTGATTCATCTGGCGAATATTACCATAAGCGAGGTCTTTGTCCCAAATATTGTACAGACATCCATCCGGGCTGATAACATCCGGATTAGTAACATAATTATTGGGGTGTCCTGCTCTGTTTCCCAAAGCTACTGAACCATATTTAAATGTTTCGGTCAAACTTTCTGTTAAACTTCCCGAAAACTGTGATTCACCAAATTGTCCATATTTGTTCAGATATGTGTAGAATGCATTGACATATTTATCCACATATGCTTCATCTTGCCAAACAATTTCATCACTAACGGTCGAGGTTTGCTTTACACCGTCCAGCCAATCATTGCACGAAGTGATACTAAAACCT
>DXOJ01000855.1 GCA_019412865.1 Bacteroides sp.
CATGGTGCGTAATACCTATATCTATCCGCCTGCATTCTCTATGAAGATTATTTCTGATATTTTCGAATACACTTCGCAGAAGATGCCTAAGTTCAACTCTATCTCTATCTCCGGTTATCACATGCAGGAAGCAGGCGCAACCGCGGATATCGAGTTAGCTTATACATTGGCCGATGGTTTGGAATATCTTCGTGCAGGAACGGCAGCAGGCATTGATATTGATGCATTTGCACCGCGTCTGTCTTTCTTCTGGGCGATTGGAACCAATCACTTTATGGAAATAGCCAAGATGCGTGCTGCACGTATGTTGTGGGCAAAGATTGTGAAACAATTCAATCCGAAGAACCCGAAATCACTGGCGTTGCGTACTCACTCGCAGACTTCCGGCTGGTCACTGACCGAACAGGATCCGTTCAATAACGTAGGACGTACCTGTATTGAGGCTATGGCTGCAGCTTTGGGGCATACTCAATCTTTGCATACCAATGCATTGGATGAGGCTATTGCTCTTCCAACAGATTTTTCTGCACGTATTGCACGTAATACACAGATTTACATTCAGGAAGAAACTTACATCTGCAAGAACGTTGACCCATGGGGTGGTTCTTACTATGTAGAATCTCTGACGAACGAACTGGCACACAAGGCTTGGGAGCATATTCAGGAAATTGAAAAACTGGGTGGTATGGCGAAAGCTATCGAAACAGGTATTCCAAAGATGCGTATCGAAGAAGCTGCTGCACGTACACAGGCTCGTATCGACAGTGGTCAGCAGACAATTGTCGGTGTGAACAAGTATCGTCTGGAAAAAGAAGCTCCGATTGATATTCTTGAAATTGATAATACAGCCGTTCGTCTTGAACAGATTGAAAACCTGAAACGTTTGAAAGATGGACGTAATCAGGCTGAAGTGGACAAAGCATTGGCAGCAATTACCGAATGTGTGAAGACTGGCAAGGGTAACTTGTTGGAATTGGCTGTGGAAGCAGCTCGTGTTCGCGCAACATTGGGTGAGATTTCTTATGCTTGCGAACAGATAGTAGGACGTTATAAAGCAATAATTAGAACGATATCAGGCGTGTATTCATCAGAAAGTAAAAACGATAGCGACTTCAAACGTGCTTGTGAACTGGCCGAGAAGTTCGCGAAGAAAGAGGGACGTCAACCTCGTATCATGGTTGCAAAGATGGGACAGGACGGTCACGACCGTGGTGCTAAAGTCGTAGCAACCGGTTATGCTGACTGTGGCTTCGATGTGGATATGGGACCGTTGTTCCAGACTCCGGCGGAAGCTGCTCGCGAGGCTGTTGAAAACGACGTTCATGTAGTAGGTGTTTCTTCACTGGCTGCCGGACATAAGACATTGGTTCCGCAAATTATTGAAGAACTGAAGAAACTGGGTCGCGAAGACATTGTAGTGATTGCCGGTGGTGTTATTCCTGCACAAGATTACGATTTCTTGTATAAGGCAGGTGTAGCTGCTATCTTCGGTCCGGGTACTCCGGTAGCGAAAGCTGCTTGTCAGATTCTGGAAATCCTAATGGATGAAGAATAAGGAAAACTTTCTTATTGACAGATTGTATATGCAATAAGTGGGAAACCATGAATTAATAGAAAAAGGGTCAATTACTGACCCTTTTTTTGTATCCTATTATTGAAAACTTCCTTTTTGGCGTTTTATAAAAAAGTACCTCAAATTTGATTTATTGAAAAAATATTCATAATATTGTCATCACTTTGTTAACTGTTGACCCGTACCTTTGCGCATAAATTTCTAAACTATGGTAGATTTCATGGATGATAAACAATTATTGGGAGAGCTGAAAAGAGGCAATAATGCAGCTTTTGAGTTTCTGTTCAAGAGTTATTATCCTCGTTTGCGAGGGTATGCTATTCGTTTTATAGAAGATGAAGAAACGGTTCGTGATATTATTCAAGAGTGTTTCTTACGATTTTGGGAACGTCGCGAAATGTTATCTGCCTTCTCACTTACTTCTCTTCTTTTTTCTATGGTCCGCAATGGATGTCTAAATTATCTGAAGCATCGCTCGATTGTTGAAAAGTACCGGGTGGAGTACCTGGCAAAGGTGGATGGGGAAGAAAAACTCTACTATGCAGACTTTATGCAGGATGCAGAACATAAATTATTATACAAGGAATTGCAGGAGCAGATTGCCCTTGTGCTTAATCAGTTGCCGGACAGGTCGCGTGAGATTTTTTTGTTAAGCCGTTTCAGGGGATTGAAGAACAGAGAAATCGCAGAAAAACTACAAATATCTACCACAGCAGTCGAAAAGCATATAGCAAGGGCTTTGCAATATTTCTCCCGGCATTTCAGCGAACGCTATCCGGTGGATCTGTATATAGTGATATTGGCATGGCTGATGATGGAGCAGAAATAATCAATGCACTCTTCGGTTATATAAAGAATAAGAAGCAGGAAAGTTTTTTTCTGCTTTTTTTGTTTCAGAGGTTGGGTAAAAGAAATATGGGTTGTTACATCTTATAGAAAGTGAATATAATGAAGCAAGAAGAAAATATCCGTGAATTGGCTATTCAGTATTTTGAAGGACGCATATCAAGAGCTGACGAAAAGAATCTGTTCGAATATATCGAACAGGTGGAAGGTGGCTATGGCAGGTTCCGTCAATGGGAGAGAGAATGGATGAATCACCGGAATACCGATTCGGAGACAGATGCTGAATGGGAAGCTTTGAAGCATAAGATGTATACGCAGGAAGCGATTGTCCCGTTATTGAAAAAGTCGAAATCTGGTATATGGAAGATAGCCCGTATCGCTGCCGTTATAGCATTGATTGTCGGTACTACGTTGGGTATTCAACAGGCTATTTACTTGTTTACGCCAAAGACTTTTTTTGTTTGCGAAGCTCCGTTGGGGGATAAGAGTAAGATACAGCTTTCGGATGGTACAGTTGTA
This sequence comes from Bacteroides sp., assembly GCA_019412865.1. Lineage (GTDB taxonomy): Bacteria > Bacteroidota > Bacteroidia > Bacteroidales > Bacteroidaceae > Bacteroides. The sequence goes on from DXOJ01000855.1 coordinate 2,939, forward strand.
TGGCTGAATGCAGGTTCCGTATTAAGATATTCGAATCATTTTAATACAGCCGACCGGGTGGTGGAGCTGGAAGGAGAGGGGTATTTTGAGGTGACTAAACAGAATGGAAAGCAATTTACAGTAAAGACGCATGAATATGATGTGGTGGTAAAAGGTACGAAATTTAATGTATCTGCCTATTCAGACGATTCGTATATAACAACCACCTTGCTGGAAGGAGCAGTAGAGTTGAATTATAAAGAAGATCAGATACGGATGTCTCCGGGAGAATCTATTTCTTTGGATTTGGTAACAAGACAGTTGAAAGGAAAGAAAGTAAATGCACGTCAGGCAATGGCGTGGGCGGAAGACAGGATTGAATATGATGACATTACGTTAGGAGAGATGGTGAAGAAGCTTTCACGTCAGTACGATGTGCATATTCAGTTAGAGTCGGAGAAATTGGGCGATATGAAGTTCCGTGTTTCGTTGCGTAATAAAGAGACAATCGTAGATGTAATGGATGCACTGAAAGAAATCATACCTATCAAAGTAGAATATAAGGAAAAGGATATATATATAAGATAAGAACTTAATGTTTAATTGTAAAGAAATCAAGTATGAATATTACTCAAATAGGCAGATTTGGGATGCTGTTGATGATGGCATCTGTTGCAATCTCGTGTTCTGACCCTAATCCTTTGGACTCATACACTCGTGTTCCGTTCGAAAAAACGGAAACGGATGACGGAAATAGTGATGGTGACGAAGACGGTGCCGGCGGTTTGTTCGAGAAAGGAAACGGAACGGACAGCAAACCTTATATGATAATGAATGCTACGCAGATCAGAAATATGCGTAGTGTGTTGAAATCGGGAATGAAAGTTTATTTCCAGTTAGGTGCTGATATTGATATGGCAGGCATTGATGACTGGCAGTCGTTGAATGGTTCCGGTGATTTTCCTTATGAAATAGATTTTGACGGAGACAGCCATGTCATTAAAAACTTCAAATGTTCTGCCGGTGATTATCCAAGTTTCTTCGGAGTATTGTGCGGTGATTGTCGTAATGTGGGCTTTGTGAATGCTTCTGTATCATCTGCTCGGCAGGGGATTGGAATTATTACCGGTTATCTCGGACTTAAAGATAAAGGTAACGGAAATAAGACAGGAAGAATTGTGAACTGCTATACGACTGGCGAAGTAATCGGTTCTGGTGCGGCAGGTGGAATAGCCGGTGTATTGGCAAATAGCTATGATGGGCAGGAAAGTTATATAAAGAACTGTTATTCAAATGCAACGGTCAGCGATCAGGCGGCAAGTGGCGGAAAAGCAGGCGGTATTGCCGGACGGAAAGTAGGTGTCGGCGGATTTATTGAGAACTGCTATGCATACGGAGCAGTCAGTGCAACTAAAGGAGGCGTAGGCGGTATTTTGGGACAAATTGACAAAAGTTGTGACATTGCTATCAAGAACAGCGCAGCATGGAGTAACTTGACCGGAGTGGATGCTTCATCAACCGTAGGACGCATTGTTGGGGTCTCTGCTTCATTAGGCAGTTATGAGAATTGTTACGCCTGCGAAAGTATTGTACTCAAAGTGAATGAAAAAACGATTACCGCATCAGACGAATCATCAGCCACGGGAACAACTTTTCACGGAGTGACGAAGTCAGCGGAAGAACTGGGGAATATCATCGTAGCCTGGAATCCGAATCTTTGGAAAAAAGGAACGAACGGTTATCCGATATTCCAGTGGTCTGAATAAATAAAGCCAGTCGATACAAAAAAGCAGAAATAATCTGCTTTTTTGCTTTTATAGGGGTTGGGCAGATGAATGATGAGTTGTTTTATCTTATAGAAGCGATTCAGAGAAATACTACAATCGAATATATATATC
>DXOJ01000856.1 GCA_019412865.1 Bacteroides sp.
ATGTGTATAAGAGACAGCCTATTGAAAATTAGTCTAAGCGCTTAGTTTTTTCTTTTTACCTATGCAAATATAAGAATATGTTTTATAGCATAAAAATAAAGAAAAGGAAAAGATTCTATTTAGCCTCATTTCTTGATGTAAGTCAAGAGATGATATGCTTTTTGATACAAAAACGGTTCTTTATGAAACATATTTGTAATACGTGTGCGAAAACGATAGTGGAAATAATCTGCTTTTTAGGATTTATTCCTATTAAAATGATATTGAGCAAAGGAACGTGACTAGGAAAGGAACACTGAAATCAACAACAAAACCATGGAAAATGGAAATGATTACAAATTCTTTTCCCGAATATCGGGTAATAATAGGAAGAGTGGTATCCATTGTAGTGGCTCCACCAACAGAAATAGGGGCTAGCTTTCCGAAATACTTCACTAATAATGGCGCACACAGCAAAGCGATGATTTCACGCATGATATTGGAAAGTAACGCAATAGTTCCCAATTCGGGACCTTTGTATTCGGTAATGAAAATGCTGGAAAGTGAATAATAGCCAAATCCGGCTCCGACTGCCATACAGTCTAAAGGACCTCGTTGGCTCATAAAGGCTCCTGCTACGGCGCAACCTGCTAATGTGCCAATGATCGTCATGATGGGAAGGAATACAAGCCGCGGATTCAGGGAGCGAAAACTCTTCAAAGTATTCGGATCGTTGCCGATACTGATGCCTACGCAGAACATGAGTCCGCAGAGGGCATAGTAACTGAGCTTGCTGTCGGTGAAGTCGTATGGAATAAGATGATAAACTCCGCAAAGAGTACCGATAATGAAGAAAGAGACGATAATCAAACTACCTTTCATGCTTTTGTCTCCTTTCCTCTATTCCATCTATATAATAGGTACCATAATCCCCAGGCACATAACGTACTTCCTGCAACGGCAGCTACCGTGATGATAATAGCTTCCAGTCCGAGAGTATGCAAACCTTTGATAATAGATTCGTTACCTCCTACATCTATTCCGAGAAGAAAGAGGAGAATCCATATAAGAAGAGTAATTATCTTGTGTATCCATGATAGTTTTTTACTGCGTAACAAGTAGCCAAGAAGCATGCCTGTCAGCATAATTCCAATAATGATAAACATAGTTAGTGCCTGCTTTTTGGCTGCAAAGATAGTATTAAATGTATATCCCGACTAATCTCCTCCACGATTTCTTTCGTAGCCATTGACAAACATTCGGTCATATCATTCAGGCAAGCGGCATTGGCGGACGGTGAATCTTCGAATCTTTGCGCTTTGGTAGTTTGCTGATATTCTGTAGAGTAAGTTTTATCAAGCAGGCAATCTTCCTTTTGAGTGAGGCGGATAGAAATGGCAAGACTGGAAGCTGCCGGGCGAATTTTGTTATTGACAACCTCCAACATTTCTCCCTCAAACCAGGGGATGCTTGACTGGTTGAGTTTGATTCTGCCACACGTCTCATTCTTTCTGATTTTTACTTCCAGCCGATAGGCGGAATCGGGAATCATTTTTCCTTTCTGATTATCTATCAGATGACAGCAGGTGCTACTGTTACATTCGGTAAGCAGTGCCTCCGTCAGAAATTCCCGATAGAGTTGGGTGAGAGAAGACTCTCCTAACCGAAGATGGAAAAGCTCACCCTCATAGTTATATAGCAGTAGCGGAATATATGCAGACTTTTTTCGTTTCACGCTGGTGTAATAATCCATGTTGGAGTAGTCGATGAAGTCCAGATATACGGTTTGATCTGCTTTCTCCTGATAGATAGGAGAAGTGAGCTCGTAATACAAGCTGGATTTTAAGGCTTGTATCTCCCTTAGCATACTCCGGTTGCTTCGGCAGGAACAGAACAGCGGTAATGCGATGAGTATAAATAGTAGGTGATGAGTTTTCATATCCATGGCTTTTCTATATGAATGATTTTGCTTGTCTCCGTACTGATCCCGACAATCCCGACCCCTCCGTGCACATTGCCGGGATATTTGATTGGTTCGTTTATTGTCTCATCATAAGCGTCGGAATCTGCCAGGTTGAGTGCTTTCAGATAGTAATATTCGGTTTCTGTAATGCTTAACAGACGCACAATAATATCCATCTTTACATTCGTTCCATATTTGGAAAGCCCCTCAACATTTGTCTGGTTGTAAACTGTCATGGTATAAGATGTATTTTTGAATCGTGAGTCGTCAAACACCCCATATATATTCTTTACAGTGTCGAACATGCCATTATCTTCGTCATCGCTGTTGGTAGGCTGTCCGTCCGTCAACACAACATCTTCGCGGGATATAAAATGATAACGGTGTGTGGTTTGAGTGACATATTCGTCTATTTCATTATTATAGTCTTTCACTGTCATTTGCTTATCCATGATAAGTCGATAGAAATTATTTTCGTTGGGGCGATCTTTGATGTTGATTTTATATCGGAGATAATTCTGTGTATAATAATACTGTGTCAGTGGAACAGTGACCGTATCGATATCAGTTATTTCGTTGGGACGCTGTGGAACGGTAACTTCAGCCCATGCGTGATACTGCCCGTCGTCAGTGAGAGCGTCGATACGTACTACATCTCCGGGAGAGAACTTGCCGGAAATATTGAAGCGGCATTGCATATCTCCTTCCGCCTGGGGTGGGAGCGGACGTAAACTTTCTGACAACTGTCCGTTAACACGTACTTCCACGGTGGCTTTTTCTGCATGAGTGGCGTATCCTCTTCCCGTGAAATTGAGGTAAAGAACATTGGTCAGACTATCTGCGTTGATTAGTGCGTTCATCACTAGTTTGGGGGGATTGTCCTTTACACTAAACGGGAGTTCGTTTTCGCAAGATACTGTTGTCAGTAATGCTATTAACAGGATAAATGGATAATATATACGAGTTCTCATAATGGGTTTAGAATTTATAAGTGTAAGTGAATGATGGAATTAATGGAAGTATAGTATACTTCTTGATAATCGGTTTGTAGGGATCGTTTTTGCTGGTGCTGCGATATACGAAGGTAGGATTCATCGCATTATATGCATTATACAGACTGATATTCCAGGTACGCATACCATGTTTGGTCTTTTTGTTGAAATTGACTCCCACATTCAACCGGTGACTGGCTGGTAACCGGTAATTATTACGATGCTCCACATACGAAGCTTCTCCGATGGTGGGTGAAGTTATGCCTGAATCAAAATAATCTCCATATCCATATCCTCCTCCAAATCCGTTGTTTGTGCCGTCGCTAGGACGGATGACAGCGGTTTTCTCTTCAGGGATTGTACTTGTTCCACCTGTATAAAACACCCAGGAAGCACCGATGTCGATACATTCGCTGAACTTATGGTTGATTGTCAGGTTGATATTGTGTCTTCGGTCATATTTATATGGAAACCGTTCACCGTTGTTGATACCGCCTTTGGCAAACTGACGATCACTTTTGGACAAAGTGTAGGACAGCCATCCCGTCGTTCTTCCAAGTGTCTTTTGTGCCATAAACTCAATACCTGCCGAACGTCCCTTGCCCATTTCCACTTTATTTTCCCAACCGGCAGAAGAACCGAAGAAGCTGACTCCTTCCTTATACTCCAATACATTATACATATCTTTATAATAGCCTTCTACCGAGAATTCCCATCCCTCGATTCCCGTATAGTATCCGCCTAATGAATATTGGTGAGAGCGCATCGGTTTGATTTTTTTAGTCACGGGAACCCATAAGTCCGTAGGCATTGCGATTGGCATGGATGATAACAGATGTACGTATTGGCTCATTTGTGTATAAGAGGCTTTCAGAGTTACGTCTTTTCCTAGTTGATAACGGGCGGAAACTCGTGGCTGCAAAGAAGAATAACTCTGCTTCTGTACCTGAAACAAGGAGAAGTGTAATCCGAGATTCAGACGCAGACGGTCATTCACCTTGATGTTGTCTTCCAGATAAGCCGATAGCTCATGCCCGTAAATCCGGCTGTTGGCGATGCTGTGGTAAGTGGTGTCGCGATCTACTTTGTCTCCTGTTTTCTCGGAGATTTTGGATGTCATGACCTCCGGACGAAACCGATGATAGATATATCCTGTACCAAATTTAATGTGGTGTGTGGGAGACGGGTTATAATCGAAATCAATCTGATAGCTCCAGTCATTGATCCCAGAACGATAATCGGCTGAATATCGGTTGATTATCGAAGCTCCCATGCTGTTAGCATATTTATTGTTGTTGTATGAGTTGACGTCGAATAAATAGTTGTTGTAAGAGACGGTTGTGTTGCTGAACAGACGGTTGTTGAATATATAGTTCCATCTGGCGGAAACAATGGTATTTCCCCAATTCATTGTGCTTCCATCCTTGGAGTCGGTATCTCCATCATAATTGGCGGCAAAATGATCTTTTCCATTGTAAACGCTTAGATAGATACGGCTCCGGTCGGAGAATTTATGATTGATTTTGGCATTGATGTCATAAAAGTAATAACCATATTCTTCATCATTAGGCATAAATGGCTTGGCGATGAGATCGACATACGAACGTCTGGCGGAAATGTTGAAAGAGGTTTTTCCTTTCACAATCGGGCCTTCCAGATTGATTTTGCTGGTTAGTAATCCGATACTAAGGGTGCCGTGGTATTTCTGCATGTCTCCGTCATTGGTGCGGACATCAATGACGGAAGAAAGACGTCCGCCGAAACGTGCCGGAAAGGAGCTTTTGAATAGTGTTACCTTTTTGACGGCCTCCGGAGTAAAAACCGAAAAGAATCCGAACATGTGGTCTACGTTGTATACAGGAGTTCCATCCAGTAGAATAAGATTCTGGTCCGGACTGCCGCCGCGTATATACAGTCCGGCTGAACCGTCTACTCCTGCCTGTACGCCAGGCATCAGCTGGATGGCTTTCATGACATCTGCTTCTCCCAGTATGCTCGGCGTATTTTTAATCTGTGTCATCGGAATTTCGATAGAGCCCATCTGGGTAGCTACGGTGCCCGTTTCAGTTTTATCGGAAACGATCACTACCTCTTGCAACTGCGTGTTTCCCTGCATACGGATATTCAGCAATGTATCTTGTGAGAGCGTAAAATGATGCGCTTCTGTGGCATAACCCAGATAGGAGAAACGCAGTTCGGTTTCTCCTTCGGGCAAAGTGATGCTGTAAAAACCGTAAGGATTGGTGCTTGTTCCTTGATTCTGATGACTCTCAATGATATTGGTTCCAATCAACGTCTCGGAAGACGTTCCATCCGTGACATATCCGCTGATAGTGAACTTACGGCCTACGGTTTTTGATTCTTTTTTCTTTTGCAGTAGAATATGGCGGCCGGTGAACTGATAACTGATCTGCTCATTCTTGAATACGAGGTCAAGTATTTCACGCAATGGCTTATCCTTTACCTGCAAATTGATTTTATGTTTGATGATAATTTCCTCGCCATAGATAAAAGAATATCCGGTTGAGTTTTCAATCCGCTTGACGAATTCTTTTAGTGTGGCGTTTCGTAGTGTCAGCGAAAGCCGGGCTTCCGCATTTTGTGCATATATTTGAGTAGTGATAAGGAGTGCCACCCCTATCAGAACAATGGTTCTGACAGGGAAGCGACCTTGGAATATTATATTCATCTTAGTCTGGTTTAGCAGTGATAATAATCTGTTTATTGTTTTGTGAGTAGTTGAAATAACCGGCATTATGTAATACAGATAAAATAGTTGCCAGATCTTCTCCATCGCGGAATCGTGCTGTGATCCGGTAATTTTGCAAAGTTGTATCGGCTATTTGGATCGTCGCTCCGAATGAGTTGGACAGTTCGCGGGCAATCTCCTGTAAAGGCAGGTCGTCGAATATAAACTCTCCTTGTCGCCAGGAAATTTCATCTTCTGCATTCTCTAAAACCTTGCGGGTGAGTTTTTCTTCTACCTTATTATATATAGCAATCTCGTTAGGCTTCAAAACCATACGAACAGATTTACTTTTATTGCTGACTGCTACCGAGCCGGACAATAACGTTGTCTTTACATCCGGATTGTCATGATATGCATCTACATTGAAATGGGTTCCCAGCACCTGAACGTCAATCGTTTCAGTCTGCACGATAAACGGATGCTTTGGGTCCTTGCTTACTTCAAAATAGGCTTCTCCATTTAGCTCCACTTCCCGTTTGTCCGATTGGAACTTTTCCGGATAAGAAAGCGAAGAATAATGGTTGAGCGTGACGGAACTACCATCAGGAAGACGGACTGTACGTGTCTCTGCCAGAGTGGAAATCGTTTGTATTGCAGCAGATTGCATATATAAATAAGCTGTCCATACCGATAGGCAAAGTAGAGCTACTGCCGCTGCTGCCGAGAAGGTGCGTATCAAAGTCAGATGCCGGGTATGCGACTTCAGTCTTTTTTCTAGTTCCGGGTAACTGGCTGCTGCTGAAAAACGCCCTCGCGGTGAACGCGTGGAAGCAATGAGCTGATTCAGTATTTCTTCTAATTCCGTATCGGTGTGTTTCATATTTTTTCTGTATTACTCTTGATCCATTATTTTCGTTTCAACAGAATGGTCAGTTTGCTGATTCCTCCTTCTTTCCATTGGGGAGTGCAGGATAAAGTGACATTCTGTTTATTCAATACCATCTGTTTGGGATAGATTTTAATGATAGTCGTAGCCGACTTCTTACCCGCTTTGATGATTACTTTCTTTTCCGTCAGTTGTATGACTGCTGCTTGCCCTGTTACCGGAGGAGGTGCGGCAAGTACTACCGTCCGGTCTTCTTTCGCTTTCTCCATCGCCACAATTTTAATTTCCAATTCACACTCTGATTTGTTTCCTTCACATTCTACTGTTTCCTTCGAATGTTCGAATCCTGCATAGTCTTTGGGCAAATTGTCGTTGTCATTGTTGCATGAGAACAGGCACAGGCAAGTTGATAGAAGAACAAGGATTCCAATGTTTGCGTCATTTAGCTTTTTCATTTTTCTGTCTTTTTTAGTGATTGATTTATTTGTTGATAAAGACCGGAGGGTGACAGAAACTCCCTACGCTCTTTTTCTAAATAATTGTTAATCTATTTCTGCCCGGCTAATCATTTCTTTGAGTCGTGTGATTGCTTTCTGAAGTTGTGCATCCACTGTATTCATGCTGATACCTAATTCTTCTGCTACTTGTGCATAACTTTGTTTTTCTTCGCGGATGCGAATGAATACTTCTCTGCAACGTTCCGGAAGCCGGTCGAGTGCCTTTACGTAAAGAGCAAATAATTCTTCACTAATGAGTGATTCTTCCGGTGAATAGTTCTGTTCCTGTGGCTCCGGCAGAGAATCGGGATGAATGTAAGTGTGTTTTGATTCTTTTTCCAGATAATTGAGCGAAGCATTCTTGACGAGAATGAAACAATAATCTTCAATGTTTCTCACATCAAGTAAATTGCTACGCTGTTTCCATAGTTTCAGAAATACGTCGAGAACGATTTCCTGCGACCATTCTTCCTGCTTCACATAGTAGTAGGCTATGCGGAAGAGGCGATCGTAAGTCATGTTGTAAAAGTCCCGGAAAGCTGTTTGCGAATCCAGTTCTTTCATTTGCCGCAATAACTTTCTAACTTCTGATTCGGTCATCGGCTTGCTGTTTGTTTTGTTAATCTACCCAAAGTAAATCACTCATTATACTGTCGGAGATGAAAATACCTTCACGAGTCAAGCGTAAGGCTCCATCGTGTTCTTCCAGTTTCCCATTTTTCAGATAAGGCGCAGCCATTCTCTGGCAATACTCCCACATCTCATTGCCGAACATCTGTTTCAGCTTTTCTATAGGCGTTCCCCATACAGTACGTATGGTAGTGATAATAAATTCATTGTAGCGGGTCGTCTGATCCAGATACTCTATTTCAAAAGCACGGCTATTTTCCTCTATACCTTTTATATAAGTATCGATGGAAGAAACATTCCATTCCCGTGTCATCCCGTCAAAAGAATGTGCCGACGGTCCGCACCCCAGATAAGGTATTCCTTTCCAGTAAGAACTGTTGTGACGAGAGTACTTGCCCGGACGGCAGAAATTCGAAATTTCATAATGTTCAAATCCCGCTTTCTGCAGATGCTTTATCAGTAACGTGAAAAAATCTAAACTGGAATCTTCGTCCACCTCCGATATCTGATGTTGTTTTAACATATTATATATAGGTGTATCTTCCTCGTAAATCAGATGATAAGCGGAAATATGCTCCACGTTCAGACTGACAGCCTGACGAAGATCATTCTCCCATCGTTCTTTGGTTTCTCCCGGTAATCCGTAGATAAGATCGATGCTTATATTTTGAAAACCGGCTTCCCGACATCTGTGAACAGCTTCGATAGCTGTATGGGCATTGTGACGGCGTTTCAATAGTTTGAGAGTGGGATCGTCAAAAGTCTGTATTCCCATGCTGATACGATTGAAAGGGAGCGAAGAAAGCATTTTCAGATATTCACTAGTCAGGTCGTCGGGATTGGCTTCCAATGTGATTTCCTGGCAATGGCTTAATCCGTAATGTGTCCGGATCGTATCAAATATCTGTTCGAAATCTTCTTTTTCCAATTGAGACGGGGTTCCGCCACCGAAATAAACGGTTTCTATATCTTCTCCTTTCAGGTAGTCTTTCCGCATGGCTAACTCCCGGCAAAGTGCTCGTACATAACGGGTTTTGAGCTCGCTACGGGTGGTTGAGTAGAAATCGCAGTAGATGCACCGTGTTTTACAAAAAGGAATATGAAGATAGATACCTGCCATAGTTGTGCCGTTTGAGTTTAGTGGCTGTAAAAGTAAGATTATTATCAGATATAACAAAAAATCTTATTGACTGAAATCATTCTTATGAGGCGTTGCATAGATAAGTTGTCTGACACCCGGGTCTCATTGGTATTGACACCCGGGTGTCAGCACTATCAACACCCGGGTGTCGGTATGCCTGAGACCCGGGTGTTGAACAATCCGTTTGTGCAGTCTAAATATTATATGCATATATACTATTGAATGGTGGTTCGTATAGAAATTAAATTATGAGCAAGCAAAAAATGTTTATGTTAAAGATGTGTTACATAACATTGTTTAGTAACACCGTCATAAGTGTTGCTTTTCCCCCAATTAATCCCTAATTTGCGCATCACAAAATTAATGGTATGTGAGAAACATACTGAGTAATTACTAAAATCTTATATAT
>DXOJ01000086.1 GCA_019412865.1 Bacteroides sp.
TTTTTTATTTATTACAGGAATATAATTGCATAAAATATACATATTTTCCATAACTTTGCAGTGACAAAGGATCACACAAATGGAATATAGTGTAGAAGAACTAAAAAGTGAATTAATAGAGAAATGCAAGAGCGAAGGTATCCTGTATGCAACGGTTGCAATGGACCGTCATACTAAAGAAATGATTCTTCCTGATACTTTACAAGGAGCTCTGAAACATCCGGAATTCTTCGTATGTACTTGCAAGAAAGTAAAAGACCAATATGTAGTGGAGGAGATTACCAAAGTGTAATCCTCCTCCAGTCTTTTATTTTTTATTCGCCCAGTTCACCCAGTAAATCGTAGGAAGGAGCAAAGAAAAGTGTTCCCGTTACTGCTGTACTAAAGTCCAGTAAACGGTCGGTATTGCCTACCGGATTGCCAATAAACATACTTTCCAACATCTGCCGGGTAGTAGTGAACGTACTTGCATAACCGATGAAGTAGGTACCATATTCTCCTTTAGACGTATTGGCGAACGGCATATTGGCACGCACTATTTTCAGGTCATCACCAATATTAGTGACGGCATTATGCGCATTTTGAGGTTTCTCCTCATCAGACAGTTCGACATCGTTAAACTTGCGACGCCCGATCACTTTCTCCTGTTCTTCCACAGGCAAGGAGTTCCACGCAACCATATCGTGAATATACTTCTGCACAAAGACATAGCTGCCTCCTGCAAAATCAGCATCTTCCTCTCCTACAACTGCAAAATGATAGGGATTTTCATCAACTGCCGGATTCTCCGTTCCATCCACAAAGCCGATAATGGCCTTGCCATCCATATATCTGAAACCGTGAGTTTCGTCGACAGGCTCAACTACGCCTTGAAGTTTCTCATCGATGATAGATGCAAACTCAAAACATAATCCCATCTGTTTTGCACGGATATGAAACAATAAGTCGCCCGGAGTAGAAACTGCCGTATGCTTCTCGCCTTTTATCTCTTCGAAAGTGTTCAGTTCTTTGGGTTTTCCCTGTTCCGGGAAAAGACGGCTCCAGGCATCAGCTCCAAATCCCATGGTACAACTGAACATCATATCGGGAAAACGGTTACGCATACTGCGAATCAGGGCCGAAAAATTGGCACACACATCTTTTACTTTGTCAAGAGTTTCAGGCGAATCTTTTAAAGCATAAACAATAAAGATAACATTTTCGCCTTGTTTCCCAGCTACGTCTTGCGGGATATTACCACCAAATGAAGGTTGATAAGGATTCATATTCTTCTTTTTTCTATTAGTTTCGTCAATGAAATAGTTATGTTCTAACTCATCTTTTTATTAGGATCTTCAATATATGCGGCAGCCCCTTTATCCATAAACAGTTCTACATTTTGCGCATGATGAGCCACATAGGCTGCGGGACCAGTGTCTCCCGAATTACAGATTTCTTCTACTACATCGGCTTTGTTTTTTCCGGTAATCAGGAAAATGACATAGCGGGCATTCTGAATGGGGTATCCCGTCATTGCGATACGCTTCTGCCCGTTACGGGGATGTGCACTGACCACATAAATAGAGTTTGAAGTCAGCAAATCTTCTTGTCCGGGAAAGATGGAAGAAGTGTGTCCGTCATCTCCAGCCCCCAACAGTATAATATCGAATTCGGGCCAACCACGTTTAAACGGCACTTGCTGCCGGACTAACTCCGAATAGCGAACCGCCTCTTTCGCAGGCTTTTCCTCTCCACGGATGCGGAATACATTCTCATAAAGAATAGGAGTTATGCCCAGAAGAAGGTTGCGCATCATTCCGTAATTACTGTCCGAATCATCGGGAGGCACACAACGTTCATCCACCCAATAAATCCGCATACGGTCCCAAGGGGTAATTTCCAGATATTCATTCGCCCATAAATCGAACATCAGAGCAGGGGTATTACCACCGCTGACTGCGATATTGAACACTCTGTCCGGCTCTTCATTCATGATTTCCACCAGGCGGAGTATCAATGCTCGTGAAGTTTCAATAGATGAGGGAAAAACTGATATTTTCATAATTCACAATATTGATCTGTATTTGTCAAATTCTTACAAGGATTCGTCCAGTCGGCCCCATGTTCATGCATCATCGCTTCGCTTTCCAAAGGCCCCCACGTACCTGCGGGATAACCGTAAAGAGGCGCGTCGGGATTATCTTTCCAATAGCGCAGCACCGGATCGAAAAATTTCCATGAGGCTTCTACTGCATCACTTCGAGTAAATAAAGTCGGATCACCCTGAATACAATCGTCTATCAGACGGGCATAAGCGTCGCCACTAGGCACACCGCCCAACTGTGCATAACTGAAATCCATCGTCACCTGACGGACTTCGAAGCCTGCACCGGGGACTTTCATTCCGATCTTGAGCACTATTCCTTCATTCGGTTGCAAACGAAGAATCAATTTATTCGCCCGCGGACAGTTGCCACCGGCACAATGAAACATCTGATGAGGTGTTTCACGGAAATGAACAACGATTTCCGTTACTTTCGTCGGCATTTGTTTTCCTGTACGAATGTAGAACGGAACGCCACTCCAGCGCCAGTTACTGATGCCCAGTTTCATGGCAATATAAGTTTCCGTGCGCGAATCGGGAGCCACTCCTTTTTCTTCACGGTATCCCTTTTTACTACCGGAGGCTGTATATTGTCCGCGAACAATATGTTCGTTCAAATCGACATCGTTCAATGGAGTTAGAGATTCGTAGACCTTCACCACTTCATTACGGAAATTGTCTGCATTGAAAACAGCAGGCGGTTCCATAGCCGTAAGGGCTACAAGCTGTATCAGATGGTTCTGCACCATATCCCGCAGCGCACCTGCCGTTTCATAGAACCCGCCACGTTGCTCGATACCCAGATTTTCTACGGCTGTAATCTCAACGTAGTCGATATAGTTACGGTTCCAGAGAGGTTCGAAGATACCATTAGCAAAACGGAAAGCCAGTACATTCTGGGCCGTTTCCTTACCGAGAAAATGGTCGATACGGTAAATTTGATGCTCATTGAAAACAGAGGCATACGTTTTATTCAGTTCAAGTGCCGATTCGAGATCATAGCCGAAAGGTTTTTCGACGATGATGCGCGAATGGGGAGTGTTAAGTCCGGCAGCTTTCAAGTAGATGGGCACTACTCCGTAAAGTGATGGCGGAGTGGCAAGGTAGAACAGCAGATTGTCCGGATCTACCTCGTTAGTCAATTCCATCAGACGTTGGCGGAGTTGTGGGTAACCTTCTTCTTTTGCCGGGTCCATCGGTAAATAGTAGAGATGGGAGACAAACGAAGCCATAAGAGCTGCGTCCTGTTCTTCGGACTTGACGAACTGTTGCAGTTCTTCTAATATATAGGAACGGTAGTTATCGTCAGAATAGACCGTACGCCCGATACCCAATATGGAAAACTCTCCGGTCAACCGGTTTTCACGGTAAAGGGAGTAAAGGGCAGGCATCAGCTTACGCTTGGTCAAGTCACCCGACGCACCGAAAATTATCATTGCAAATTTATCCATCATTCAAGAATTGTTTTGATTTATGTTTTGAAATGGTAAATAATCATTTATGAGTCCACCACAGAGGACACGGAGAACACAGAGTTCTTCTCTCTCTTTCTGCAAGTAAAACAGAGCGATAAATACAATTATAAATACGTGAAACTCTGTGTTACTCCATAG
>DXOJ01000087.1:0-8930 GCA_019412865.1 Bacteroides sp.
GGTGCTACCTACTATGGTATTTGCTGAAATAATGGTGGAACAAAAGAAAGGTGCGATTGTAAACTTCTGCTCAGAGTCAGCTCTTCGTCCGTTGACTCGTGTAGTGGGTTACGGTGCTGCAAAAGCTGCTATCGCTAACTTTACTAAATATATGGCAGGCGAATTGGCTTTGAAATTCGGTAATGGATTGCGTGTGAATGCTATTGCTCCAGGATTCTTCTTGACTGATCAAAATCGTGCTTTATTGACAAACCCTGATGGTTCGCTAACTGATCGCTCTAAAACGATTTTGGCGCATACCCCATTCAACCGTTTCGGTGAACCCGAAGATCTATATGGAACGATTCATTATCTGATCAGTGATGCTTCGAACTTTGTAACTGGTACGGTTGCTGTGATCGATGGCGGCTTCGACGCTTTCTCTATCTAATCTTATTCAACAATCATCATTCAAAAATTAGTATTATGTATTTATGTGAACAAACTTGGCGCTGGTATGGCCCTAATGATCCTGTAAGTTTATGGGATATCAAACAGGCAGGTGCTACCGGTATAGTGAATGCGCTTCATCATATCCCCAATGGAGAGGTGTGGACAGTAGAAGAAATCATGAAGCGGAAGCAAATGATTGAAGAAGTAGGACTTACTTGGTCGGTTGTTGAGAGTGTACCCGTACACGAACATATCAAGACTCAGACAGGTGATTTCATGAGATATATTGAAAATTATAAGGAAAGCATCTGTAATCTTGCTCAATGTGGCGTGATGGTGGTTACTTACAATTTTATGCCTGTGCTAGACTGGACCCGTACGGATCTTGCTTATACCATGCCTGATGGTTCAAAAGCTTTGCGATTTGAAAAAGCAGCTTTTGTTGCATTCGATCTTTTCATCTTGAAGCGCCCGAATGCTGAAAAAGACTACTCTTCGGAAGAAATAGCTAAAGCTAAAGCTCGTTTTGAGCAGATGAGTGAAGATGATAAGAAGTTGCTAGTTCGTAATATGATTGCAGGACTTCCAGGTTCTGAAGAGAGTTTTACTGTCGAACAATTCCAACAAGCACTTGATCGTTATAATGATATTGATGCGGAGAAACTTCGTTCAAATTTGATTTTCTTCTTGAAGGAAATAGCTCCTGTAGCTGATGAAGTTGGTGCGAAGCTGGTGATCCATCCTGATGATCCTCCTTATACGATTCTAGGTTTGCCACGTATTTTGAGTACTGAAGAAGACTTTAAGAAACTGATTGAAGCAGTTCCTAACGAATCTAATGGTCTTTGCTTATGCACTGGTTCGTTTGGTGTGCGTGCTGATAATGATTTAGCAGGTATGATGGAACGTTTTGGTGATCGCGTAAACTTTGTACACTTGCGTAGCACACAGCGTGATGAAGAAGGTAACTTCTTTGAAGCAAATCATTTGGAAGGAAACGTTGATATGTATAACGTAATGAAAAGCTTGATTCTTCTTCAACAACGTCGTAAATGTTCAATAGCTATGCGTCCGGATCATGGACACCAGATGATTGACGATTTGAAAAAGAAAACGAATCCTGGATATTCTTGTTTAGGTCGTCTTCGTGGACTGGCAGAATTGCGTGGATTGGAAGTAGGAATCGCTAAGTCTATTCTTTAATCGATATTTCATATTTCTGTTATTAATAATGAAAGACGCTACGGCTATGATTGAATACAATTATAGTGGTAGTGTCTTTTAAAATAACCCCGTATGTGTATCGACTACTTTTTCTTTTTTGGGTTCGGGAATGAGTTGCAAAGCTATTTGTGCACAAGCTTCAGCATCAGCAAGTGCATGATGATGATTCGTTAAATCATATCCGCAACGAGCAGCTACAGTGTGTAACTGGTGATTGGGTAGTTGTTTTCCAAAGACCTTCCGAGAGGTACGGCATGTGCAGTAGAACTTGTACTCAGGATACGTCAATTGATAGACTTCGTGAACAGCTTTAAGACAACCTTCATCGAACGGGCTGTTGTGAGCCACTAAAGGAAGATCCTCAAGTAGAGGCTTTATTTCAGCCCATACCTTAGGAAAATCTTCAGCTTTTTCTGTATCCGTAGAGGTAAGCCCATGAACTGCTGTTGTCCATTGGGTATAGTAGTTTGGAAAAGGGCGAATCAGGCGATAGAGTTTGTTTATGATCTCTCCATTCTTTACGATGACTATTCCTACGCTACACACACTGGCGCGATTCCCATTAGCTGTCTCAAAGTCTATTGCTACAAAAATCTTCATTTATTCTTCAGTTGTTTTCAATATATCTTTCAGTAAATTAGGAATATCCTGTTCATTACATTTAATTTGCGATAAAGCTTGTTTCCCTTTAGGGGTTAAAGAGAAATACATTTGTCTTTTATAAAAAACTCCCAACACTCGCTCTACTAATCCTTTGCTTTCTACCGATCTAATTACTTTAGAAGTGTTTGAGGTAGTAAGTCCTAGCGATTCGGCTAGTTCACCAGAAGAAAGTCTTTCTGTTTTCGACAGCGTACAAAGTAGCATCCCTTCATTTAAACATAAGTTATGTGCTTTCTCAAATTCAAGTTCAAAAGCAGCTACTGCACGATAAATATCTCTTATTTTACATAATGTTTCCATATTGTCTTTTTCTTTGTTTGATAGCTTATTCCCGACAGACTATAACTAATCTGTCGGGACTGGCAAATCCAATTGCCATGCAAAAGTAGATATAATTAGTAATGAAACAAATTTCCTCAGGAAACTGTTTCGTCCATTAGCTATTCTTAACTCCTATTTTATCGAGAATCATTTCAAGAGGGCAGAATCCGGTGAATGATGATTGCACAAGGTTGAGTCCAACAAATAGAGGTAGGAAAAGCCACCCATTAGATACAAAATAACTAAGCGTTATACCAATAAGTACTAATGTGCCAGCTACAAGGCGAATGATATATTCTTTTTTCATAATTAAAGAAATTTAGAGTATTGTTCTACATCAAGAATAAAAGCATGAACCGGGTATGGATTCCGAGTTTCATCATTACATTTATCTATGCTTTGGATAACATTGCGAGCAATGTCTTCCGGTGCAAAGCTGAACAGCAAGATCGAGTTCGTTTTAGCTTTTGGTGAATCTGAACCGAACCAGTTGAGTGCCACGTGCTCTTTGCTCTTTTTGAATCCGGTCATAGACATCACGCTGAAACGGTTTACACCTGCTTCATGGAGTAGTTTGGATACTCGCTCCTGATACTCGGTGATACTTAAAACGACGATTAATTTCATAATTATTTTACTTTATTCTTTAACATCTTAAAATATAATAAAGGCACTACTACTAGAGTAAGCATGGTAGAAGTTAGGGTTCCTCCCATTAAAGAGATGGCTAGTCCTTGGAAAATAGGATCGAACAACATAACTATGGCTCCAAGTACTACACCTCCGGCTGTAAGAATGATAGGAGTAGTACGTACAGCTCCGGCTTCGATAACAGCTTGCTTCAATGGAATGCCGTCTTTCAAACGTATATCAATGAAGTCAATTAATAACACCGAATTTCGTACCATTATACCTGCTAGCGCAATAAAACCGATCATAGAAGGAGCACTAAAATAAGCCCCCATAACCCAGTGACCTAGAACAATTCCAATGAGAGACAGAGGAATGGCAGCTAGCTGCACAAGGGGAGTGATAAAGTTTTGGAACCAACCTACAATGAGCATATAAATGATGATCAAAACAAATAGGAATGCTAAACCAAGGTCACGAAATACCTCGTAAGTGATTTTCCATTCACCATCCCACTTGATTGAAAAATTGTCTTCCTTCTCTGGTTGTGCACTATATTCTTCGTTGAGCGTATATCCTTCGGGCAACTTAATTTTAGCTAGTTGTTTAGAAGCATCCATCATAGCATAAACAGGACTTTCAAGTTCACCTGCTACTTCAGCTAGCACATAAACAACTCGTTTCTGATTTTTCCGATAGATACTTTTGGCTTTCTCTCCTTCTTTAACATTTACTAAGTTGCCTATCTGTGTAGTCGTTCCACGAGGACTGACTACATTGAGACTCATCACTTCGTTGATGTTCGATTTTTGTTCTTCTGGAAGCTGGAGCATTATGCCCACTTGATTGACAGTTGATGGCTGGTGGAGGACACCTACAGGTAGCCCTGATAAAGCACCACGCATATTTTGCACAATCTGTCCACTAGGGATGCCTTGCTTCATGGCTTTGTCTTTATCTACCTCAAACTTATATTCGGTTTGATTACTTTCAACCGTCCAATCAACATCTACTACATTATCTGTTTTGGACAGAATTGCTTTAACCTTTTCACCAATTTCAATCTGCTTGTTGTAATCAGGACCATAAATCTCTGCTACCACTGTTGACATAACCGGAGGACCGGGAGGAACTTCTACAACTTTCACATTCGCTCCATATCTTTTCCCGATTTTTTGCAAACTGGCGCGCATAGCTCTAGCTATGTCATGACTTTGTTCGCTACGTTCTCCTTTATCAATCAGATTCACTTGTATATCGGCAACATTATCACCTCGGCGTAAGTCATAGTGACGAACCAACCCATTAAAACTGATAGGAGCAGATGTGCCGACATAAATCTGATAGTTTGTCACCATGTTTTGCTGGCTGATGTAGGCACCTAACTCTTGAGTGACGGCTGATGTACGCTCTAAGGTTGTACCTTCGGGCATGTCGACTACTACCTGGAACTCATTTTTATTATCAAACGGAAGCATCTTTACAGGCACTGATTTTGTATAGAATAAAACTAACGAACCTAATAAAATTACTGTCAATCCTATCATGAAACTCCAGCGTTTTTTCCGACTTTCAAGGAAAGGAGTTGTGATGGCTGAGTATACTTTATATATACGGGTCTTATGTATGTCAGAATTGTCTTCATCCACCTTTGCTTCTTCATTCTCATCACTATCGTTTTTCCCTTTGTGTCGTAAAAACAAATACCCAAAATAAGGAGTAAGAGTCAGTGCTAGCAGTAAAGAGAAGATCATAGCTATAGATGATCCAATGGGCATCGGACTCATATAAGGCCCCATCATTCCAGATACGAACGCCATTGGTAATACCGCAGCAATAACTGTTAATGTGGCCAATATGGTTGGATTTCCCACTTCATTGATAGCATAGAGTGCAGCTTGCATCGGCGGAAGTTTCTTCATTTTGAAGTGTCGGTACATGTTTTCTGCAATGATAATCGAATCGTCGGTTACAATACCAGTAACAAAGACTAATGCAAACAGTGTGATGCGGTTTAGCGTGTAACCAAGAAAGTAGTAGGCGAAGAGAGTCAGTGCAAAGGTGATAGGTACGGAAAGGAAAACGACTAAACCGCCGCGCCATCCCATGGCCGCCATAACAAAGAGGGTTACGATGAGAATGGCAATCGTGAGGTGCCAAAGTAATTCTGAAACCTTGTGTGAAGCTGTAAGACCATAATTTCTAGTGACCTCAACATTAAGATCATTGGTGATCAGATCTTTTTTTAAATGATCTACTCTATTGATTAGAATGTCGGCAAGTTTCATGGCATCTGCCCCCTTCTTCTTGGCAATAGAAACAGTAACAGCAGCATATTCGTCAGGATTCTTTCCGTATTCTTTTGGACTGGCAGCCCCATATCCAAAGGATACGTAAGTGTCTGGTAACTTTGGACCGTCATCTACAGTAGCAACTTGATATAGGTATACAGGTTGTCCATTATTTGTTCCTACAATCGTGTTTTTAACTTCTTCTACATTGGCGAAGAAATTACCCGTTTGTACAGAATATACAGCATCACCCGTAATGATGTTACCACTTTCCATCTGTGCGTTATTAGCTGATAAAGACTGAGAGATGATTCCGAAATCAATCTTACTTTCAGCCATCTTGTCTTTGTCGAGCCATACATTCACTTGGCGATTTTGTCCTCCTATAATTTTGACCTGAGCCACATCTGGCGTTTTCTTGAGTTCGTTAGCCAATACTTCTGCCACTTGTCTAATTTGGTAACTTCCCATCTTGTCACTCCATAAAGTGAACGAAAGAACAGGTACGTCATCTATGGAGCGCGATTTCACTAAAGGCATCGTTACTCCTTGAGGCATCTGATCCATATTTTTCATTAGTTCGTTGTATAACTTAACTAACGAACGTTCTACATCTTCTCCAACATAGAATTGAACGGTTAGCATAGCCATGCCATTCATGGATGTAGAATACACATCTTCTACTCCTTTAATATTAGAGACGATCTTTTCGATAGGTTGCACAACTGTACTTTCCATTTCACTGGGGCTTGCTCCAGGATATCCAATCATAATATCCGCCATCGGCACCTCTATTTGAGGCTCTTCTTCGCGTGGAATATAGTAGATACTGAATACACCGAGCAGCATAAAAGCAATCATCAGCAGAATACTCAGCTTTGATTTGATAAATGCTTTTGCTATTTTTCCTGATATTCCTTGTTCCATAATCGTGCAATTAGTTTAGTAGGGTTATTTTCATTCCATTGTGCAACTTACTGTCGGTTTGGCGAATGACTCTATCTTCTGCATTCAGGCCTGAAAGCACTTCAACTTGTGTGCCTACTTCTTTACCTAGTCTTACCCATCGCAGCATAGCATCATTATCGGGTGTGGCAACATAGACGCCCGTCAGTTGATCACGTTTTACGATCGAAGAAGTGTTCACCCAAATGCTTTTCACTCCTTTGCCATTTGTTTTGCCCGGAATGAAAATACTTGCATACATGCCTGAACGAAGATTTTCTTTTTCTTTTGGGTCTATGGCAATCCTTATTCCATACTGTCCGCCGTTTAGAGCCGAAGATGAACTCAGTTCACTCACTTTTCCGTTCATTTGTTTGCCAAGCGATTTGATTTCAACTTTAACAGAATCTCCTACTTTTATTTCCGAAACATAGTTTTCTGGCACTGATGCTTTGATGTCAAGTTCTCCTAATTGATCAATGTTTAGCAAAGGCATACCCGGGTTTGCTGTACTTCCTTCATCAATCATTCGTTGGGTGACTGTGCCTGAAAATGGTGCTCGAATATTAGTGTAAGTTAGCATTGCGTTGACCTCATTCAATGTTTGTCTGGCCATTTGGAGCTTTGCTTTAATTGACGTTTGGTTAAGTTCCATATTTTCCAGCTCTTTATCAGATACACTATTTTGAGAATGGAGTGTTTTATAGCGTTCATAATCTCTTCGTGCATTTTTGAAAGCTGCTTCTGCTTCAGTAACCATAGCTTCTGCTTGTGCTTTCTTTGCTTTTAGGTCGTCACTATTGATCACCATTAACAATTGGCCTTTTTTTACAGGATCACCCTGTTTTACATATATTTTGTCTACAAATCCCATCATGCGTGTACTAATCATAGCGGTTTGTTTGGCAGAAGCCATCCCACTAATGAATATGCCATTATCTTGTACAACAGTTGGTAAATAGGTTTCCACGCGAACAGAGCTGACTGTCGTATTTTTGCTTTCTCCCGATGAACAAGCAGAGAAAGTAGCGGCTATGGTAATGCCTAGTAACAGAGTTTTAATGTTTGTTGTCATAGCGATTTTATCTTATTTGATTGAAGTGAGTAACTCTTGATAATATATTGTGATGTTGTATGACATCACAGTTTGTGCAAGCAGTAATTTCTGCTGAGAAAGTTGGGCTTGCGCAGATAGTAGATCGGTGGTGCTGATTAAGCCTGCTTGGTAGCGGTTATTAATTATACGTAGTGCTTCAGCAGCTTGGTCAACGCTAGTCTGTTGTTTACGAATCTCAAAATTCAAGTCTTGAAGATCACGAGCGGTTTTGTTCATTTCTAAACGGCTTTTATCCATATACTGGTCGAGTTCTAGTTTCATCCTAGTACGTTGGAAATTAGCCGAACGGAATTTACTTCGATTTTGATTACCCGAGAAAATGGTCCAACTTAGACTGATTCCTGCTATATAAGAATCTTCTTTGAAACGGAAGATTTTGGCATCATTAAATTGATAGCTCCCAAAAGCATTTATCTTTGGAAGGAAATTCATTATTGAAGATTTAACCATGGCATTAGATGCCTCCCACGCTTTTCTTAAAGCAAGTACGTCTGCCCGTAAGGGAGAAAATACAGGATAAAGATCAGTGGACTGTTCTTTCTGAGTTAGAGAATCTGTTAGAAAGGGTTTGCCATTTTGGTTTTGCTCAATGCTCATTAATAACTTTAATCCGTCAGAAGCATTGGATATATTACTTTTGGCTTTATTTAATGCACTCTCAACGGTGTTGACTTGAACCAGGGCATTTAGAACGTCCGACTTTTGAACCAATCCTTGTTGATAGAAATTCTGTACAGACTGATAGATTTGCTTTACGTCTGATAAGGTGGACTCTAATACATTGCGCGCTTGATAGGCAAACTGAAGTTGGGTATAAGCTTTTTGTATTTCAAAAACAATATAGTCTTTAGTGTACTGAGCCTTATACTTATAAACCTCCTCTTGAAGTTTGGCACCCTTACGAGCATATATTTGGTCGAAGTTGAATATTGGCATTCGGATGTCGACACTTGCACCATAATTTTGACTGGCTCCCGGATTGTTTAATCTAGCCGGATCAAAATCCTGAGCAGTAACACTGCTTTGTTGGAGTAAAAATCCAAAAGCGTTCAGCGGATTGTTAGTTGTAACGGCTTGATAGCCTACTGATAATTGAGGCAAAAATATGGCATCTGTCTGATGAAAATTAGCATTGGCAATTTTGCGTTCAAGATCTGCCATCCGTATGTTCTTGTTGTTCTGAATAGCCATTTCTACTGCTTTAGTCATAGGCAAATAGGTACTTGTTTGCGCTTTGAGGGAGAACGAGGCAGTCAGAACACCAACAATCGTAATCAGCATTTTATGTTTAAGATTCATTTTAGTAG
>DXOJ01000087.1:8940-9787 GCA_019412865.1 Bacteroides sp.
TTTATGTTTATTTTCAAAGATTTCACTCGTTTTTATTTATTTTCAAGAAAATGTTTTTATGGAAAATAATAGGGTAAAAACAAGTCTATTTCTTGAGTAATACTTCCTCGATAGCCCGTTTAAATTCTGCCTTAGGCATTGCTCCAGTAGCCATTTGGGGTGCTCCGCTCATCGGAACAAACAAGAGAGAAGGAATGGAACGGATACCAAAAGCAGCAGATAAATCTTGTTCTTCTTCAGTATCTATCTTATAAATGTAGATTTCATCACTATATTCTTCAGCTAGTTCTTCCAAAATAGGAGCAATCATTTTACAGGGTCCACACCAGTTTGCATAAAAGTCTACAATAGCAGGCTTATCACCTAGATATTTCCATTCAGTAGGATTGGTTTCAAAATTCGCTACTCTTTTTAGAAATTCGTCTTTAGTTAAATGAATTGTTTTCATATGCTTATGAGTTTAATATTAATGGTTTAATTATTTGTTTTTCCCGGGTTTATAGGACTCTATAACATCCTTGTAAACTTGTTTTTGATTGTTGTTGGTTGAACAGCCTGATGCTCCGCAGCAGGAGATATTAAAGATTGCTTGTATCAGGAATAAACCCGTAAACAAGAAAAAGAAATAATCTCTTGAAAGGATTGCATATGCTCCAAAGCCAACTGCTGCAAATAGGCGAAGGACACGAGGGAGATCCCAATTTTTTAATTTACTATTCATTTTTTTGAGTCTTTTTGAAATATGTTTAATAATAATCCGCCTATCATGCCTCCCCAAATTGAGCTATAAATAGGTGAGGAAGTAATTGGGCAAGTTCCACTTGAACAACCCACAAATTTCCAATAT
>DXOJ01000088.1 GCA_019412865.1 Bacteroides sp.
CTTTTCATATTATCACTGGGTTTAAATACTATCTAAAGAAGAAAGTGTTAAAATAAGTAAAAATAATTCTATTATGTATTCAGCAAAAATAGATGTGGCTGTGCTCCTACTTTTCTTTGCACGTCCAGAACAAACAGCTCATGTATTTGAGCAAATAAAGAAAGCACGTCCAACTAAACTTTTCCTTTATCAAGACGGTCCTAGAAAAGGTCGCAATGATGAAGAGGGGATAAATGCATGTCGCAAAGTGGTGGAAGATATTGATTGGGAATGTGAAGTGTACAAAATGTATCAGGAAAAGAATTATGGTTGTGATCCGTCAGAATATATATCTCAAAAATGGATGTTCTCAATAGTAGATAAGGGCATCATCCTTGAAGATGATGATGTTCCTTCACAAAGTTTTTTTCCATTTTGCAAAGAACTATTGGATAAATATGAGAATGATATGCGTATTAGCATGATTTCCGGTATGTGTCATATGGATAAATTGGATTTGGATATTGATTATTTCTTTTCAAAACATGGACCAATTTGGGGGTGGGCTACATGGAGACGAACGATAGATATGTGGGATTCGACATACGCTTTTTTGAATGATAAATATGTAGTTGATACATTAAAATATAATGGTGATTTTACTAAGATGATGGAATCTACAGTTTTGCGGCATTTAAATTCAGGAAAAGAACATTATGAATCTATTAATAGAATGGCACGCCTATTGAATAATCAGTTAGCAATTATTCCTACTCGAAATTTGATTTGTAATATTGGCCTGACACCTGATGCTGTTCATAATCAAGTTTCATTAGAAAATTTACCTCCTACGGTGAAAAGAATATTTAATAAGAAGACATTTGAATATACATTTCCACTCAAGCATCCTAAGTATGTAATCGAAGACAAAGCTCTAGGTGAAGCTATAGTTAAGAGTATGCAACTTAACTTTATTGATAAACTTTTTGTTTGGAAACGTAGATTCTATAGGTTATTTCATATCTAATATGGCAAAGAAAAAATCATTATTACATCGACTAGTTGCTCCAATTGGTCATCCTATTAAACAATATTTTGTAGATAGAAGAGCTGAAGTAATGCAAAGAAAAGACTTTGCGCAGTTTGTTTGTTTTTTGCAAAGAACTAAAGGAAAGAAACGAATTTTTTATCTTGGAGTAACGGCACATTGCAATTTGGGTGATTTGGCGCAACATTATTGTATTTGTCGATGGCTTGACAAATATTGTAACGACTATGAAATTGGCAAGTCTGAATCAGATACAGTCGTGAATCCGCGTCTTGGTTTTGTAGAGATGCTAAAACGAAATTATACACCTGACGATGTGATACTTTTCCAAAGTGGTTATACCACGCAAGATTTGGGTGGAAATCATGAATTAATGCATCGACTGATAGCTGATAATATTCCAGATGCAAAAGTACTCATGATGCCACAAACTATTTTTTTTAAAGAAGAGAAGAACAGAGCACGAACAGCCCAAAGTTATAACGGTTGTCGGAATATGTTATTCTTGGCTCGTGATATGATTTCGTATGGACAGGCGAAACAGATGTTTCCAAATCTGAAGGTGCTTGCTTATCCAGACATTGTGACATCATTGATTGGAAGTTTTGATTACGACAATCAACGTGATAAAATATTTCTTTGTCGACGTGACGATGGGGAGAAGTTCTATCCTGAAACTGATTTGATAAAATTGCGTGAGCAGTTGCAGCTAATCGCTCCCGTTGTTATGGGAGACACACAAAGCAAAGCTAGTATTCAGAATATACGCGCCAATCTTCAACAGTATATTGAGAACGAGATAGAAAAATACTCAACGTTTAAGGTTACTATTACAGATCGTTACCACGGTACGATATTTTCGCTTTGTGCTGGAACTCCAGTAGTCATCATCAAGTCAAATGATCATAAGGTGGTGACTGGTGCTGACTGGTTTAAGGGGGTTTATGATGGTTATGTATATGTGGCAGAAGATTTAGACGATGCATATCATATAGCCGAGGAGATATGTAATGACATGAGTTTGAGCCATAAGATGTCACCCTATTTTGAACAAAATTATTATGGTCAAGCGTTGCGAAAACTTTTTGACCAAACATTCTTAGCAACACATAATTCATGAAGTTTAGTTTAGTAATAAAAAGGTTTTTCAAATTATTGTTTGACCATCGTCCAATAACTAATATTACGGTAAAGATAGCTTTACTACCACCTAATGAACTTCTGAATGGGCGTTGTGCTCTGGTTACAGGAGGAACAAGTGGTATTGGTTATGCTATAGCAAAAGCATATATTAATGCTGGTGCAGCTGTGATTATAACTGGACGTAGCAAAGAACGTATTAATGCGGCAATAAATCGGTTGAAGATAGAATGCTCCGAAGCTACAGTTTTTGGATGCGTATTGAATAATACACAGGTTCCTACTTTTGAAAAAACATTTGATGGTATTCTTAGTGAAGTTAAAGTCGCAGGGATTAACGGAATAGACATACTTGTCAACAATGCAGGAGTTAACTACAAGGGAATGCCCGATGCGACTGAGGAAGAATATGACAAAGTGCTTGACACAAACCTCAAAGGTGTATTCTTCCTTTCGCAAATGTTGGGTAAATACTTCGTTACTAACAACATCAAAGGTAATATTTTGAATATCGCGTCTGCTTCGTGTATCCGTCCGGCAGATTCTGCTTATACAGTAAGTAAATGGGGAATTCGCGGATTGACATTGGGATTAGCAAAAACTTTGGCTAAATACGGCATAACTGTAAACGGCATAGCACCAGGACCAACGGCTACACCAATGATGATAAAAGACGGACAAAGCAATATGTGGCTTGAACGTCTGCCACTCGGACGTTATATTATGCCGGAAGAAATTGCAAATATGGCTGTATATCTTGTCAGTGACATGGGACGCTCTATCATGGGAGACATGATATATATGACTGGTGGTGCTGGTGTTCTCACTTATGACGATGTAAAATATTCGTTCTAAAATTATAATGTTAGATATATGTACACAACTCAAGAAAATGTTCGTATTGTTATTTCTCTTTTGAAGGAATACAACATCCATCATATAGTTTTAAATCCTGGTGGTACAAACATCCCCATAGTGCAAGCTGTACAAGACGATTCGTATTTTCATTGCTATTCTGTTCCCGACGAACGAAGTGCTATGTATTTTGCCATCGGAATATATCTGCAAACGGGTGAACTCGTAGCTGTTTCTTGTACAAGTGCACAAGCTACAAGAAACTACATTCCGGGATTAACAGAAGCTTTCTATAAGCATGCACCCATTTTGGCAATCACTACGTCCAAGTTGGAGCGTTTTCAGTATCAAGATTATATGCAGGCTCCCGATCAAATATCGTTGCCAGTAGACTCTGTAAAACGCAGTTTTGACTTGCCACCAGTGACGGATGATAATACGAGAATACAGTGTATCAATAGCGCAAGAGAGGCAATGTTGGAACTTACCCATCGTAATCCGGGACCGATACAGCTGAATATCCGTATTGTGGATGTACAACAAGGACAGTTTGAACAGGTTGGATTACCTGTAATACGTACAATTAAAAGATATATGGCATGGGATGAATGGTCGGATGTAGATTTAGGCGGCAAGCGTGTACTTGTAATAATAGGAGAGCATCGTCCGTTTACGCAACGGCAAAAGGATGCATTGGATAATTTTTGTACGGGTTATAATGTTGTAGTGTATGTGAATCATCTGTCAAATTATCATGGTATATATTCTATTCAAGGTAATTTGCTTGTTTCGTGTGGTGGGTTGAAACACTTGAATCCCGATATAATAATTACAATCGGTGGTCAGACAGGTGATTATTCTATTTACAATGCATTGAATCTCACAAAGAATACTGAGCATTGGCGTGTGTGTGAAGATGGAAACGTGGTTAATACATATAATCGTTTAAATAAAATTTTTGAATGTCCTGCTTTCTACTTCTTTAATCGTATGAAAAGAGATATGCAGGTTGACCATTCTTACTATGAAGAGTGGAAAAATATGAATAGTACAATGAACTACAATGTAGAAGTGCCTTTTTCTAATTTATACGTCGCTCAACAACTTTATAAGGATATTCCTCCGAATAGTATAATGAATTTTGCTATACTTAATAGCCTTCGTAGTTGGAGCTATTTTCCTTTAAATACAAGTATTCAGGGTTATGCAAATGTGGCAGCCTTTGGAATTGACGGCTGCAATTCTATGCTGATTGGTGAAAGCATGAATACCAATGAATTTTGTTTCATTGTGACCGGAGATCTTGCATTCTTTTATGATATGAATGCGCTTGGCATTAGACACATTAAAAACAATGTCAGAATATTACTTGTGAATAATAACGGAGGGGCAGAGTTCAAAATAATGACAAGAAAATGGAAGGATAATGTTAATGTTGACAATTTCATCTCCGCAAATGGTCATAATGGTAATGCAAAGGGATGGGCTGAAAACTGTGGATTTAAATATATCAGTGCGAAGAATAAAGAGGAGTTTTCCAATGTGAAAAATGAGTTTATAAACGAAAATTTTCAGCCAATTTTATTTGAAGTATTCACAGAAGAAGTAGACGACGTTGTGGCAATGAGCGAATTTATAGGGAAAAATAAAATTGTTAAATCAGGGGATAAAATAAAAGCTGTAGTATCTTCTATTGTTGGAAATGAAGGACTAAAAGTGATTAAAAAAATTGTACGTAGATAATTTTTGTGGTTATCTTATCAAAAGGAATTGTTGCCTTTTTCTATGTATTATATTTATATTATGGAGAAGATTGCAAAGGAACATAATTATTAATGCGGTTAGCGTCCAAAAATGCCGTATAGTATAACCGATATAAAATCCAGATCTTTGCT
>DXOJ01000089.1 GCA_019412865.1 Bacteroides sp.
TAATGAAAAATGTAACGAAGAAAATTCAAAAAATTCCTTACCTGTTTCTCCTTATGTTGTTTAGTTTTGTAACAGCATCAGCACAGAAAGGGATAACGGTGAGGGGAGCGGTTCTTGACAGTAATGGTGAGACAATCATTGGAGCCTCGGTAACTTTAAAAGGTAATAATTCAATAGGTACAATTACAGATATAGATGGCAATTTTGTATTGACTGTGCCCAGTGAGAAGTCTATCCTTATTGTTTCGTATGTAGGAATGAAACCACAGGAAGTAAAAGTCGTTTCTAAAGGTCTTATTAAAGTAACATTGGAAGATGACACCAAGCAACTGGAAGAAGTGGTTGTGGTGGGTTACGGACAACAAAAGAAAGCGTCTGTGGTAGGTGCTATTGCACAAACCACTGGTGAGACATTACAGCGTGCAGGTGGTGTGTCGAATGTGGGTGCGGCATTGACGGGTAATTTGCCGGGTGTGGTGACTTCTGCCTCTACTGGTATGCCGGGTGACGAAGACCCGAAAATTGTAATTCGTAGCGTTAGCTCGTGGAATAATAGCGAACCGCTTATCCTTGTGGACGGTATCGAACGTCCGATGAGCAGTGTGGACATGAGTTCTGTACAGTCTATATCTGTATTGAAGGATGCGTCGGCAACTGCTGTTTATGGTGTGAAGGGTGCCAATGGTGTCATTCTTGTAACCACTAAGCGCGGTAACGAAGGTCGGGCCAAGATTGACGTAAGTATGAACATGACGGCTAAAGTGGTTTCTGCTCTGCCGGGAAGAATGGAGTCGGCGGATGCGTTGTATGTGCGTAATCAGGCTGCCGAATATGAGTTAGGCTTGAATCCTGCTTCTTGGAATAAAATATTGCCGATGGAGACGATTGACAAATATCGCCATCCTGCTAATTTGGAAGAGGCCGAACGTTATCCGAACGTTGACTGGCAGAAAGAGCTTTTCAAAGATTATGCCATGTCATACAATCCGAGCATCAACCTGTCGGGTGGTACACGCCACGTCAAATATTTCGCTGCGGTAGACTTTCTGCATGAAGGTGACTTGTTCCGCGAATGGGACAATAACCGTGGTTATCAGGCAGGTTACGGATTCAACCGTATTAATGCACGTAGTAATTTGGACTTCAAGATTACCAAAACTACCGTATTGAAAGCCAATATTTTCGGTTCTTACGGTGTGAAGAAATCACCGTGGGGAGTTGCCGACGATTCATTTGGTGCCTCGCAGTTGTGGCAGGCTGCCTACAGTTCTCCGTCAGACGCTTTCTTGCCCCGTTATTCCGACGGTACGTGGGGATACTACAAGCCCAATTCGCAAGGTGCGCCGAACTCTGTGTTGAATCTCGCCAATGCAGGCTATGAAATGCTTACTACTACCCGCGTCAATACTGACTTTGTATTGGAACAGGATTTGAGTTTCCTCGTAAAAGGATTACGTGCAAGTGCCATGATTTCGTGGGACAACGTGTTTGTGGAAGCCGGTCGTGGTGTCAATGACTTGAATCACGGGACGCAGACCAAATGGATAGATCCGGAAACAGGTGAGGTGCATTATAGCAACGCGCAAACCGACTCTAAAACCGGACTCGATTTTCAGGAAGGTATCTTGTGGTCTACAGCAGGTGGTGCTGTGCGGGACTGGTCTACTCAACGCAATCTTTTTTATCAAGGACAATTGTCATGGAGCGGCAAGTTCGGTGACCACGATGTCAGCGCCATGGGAGTGTTCAACCGTACCGAACGAAGCACTGGTAGCGAATTCCCTCACTATCGTGAAGACTGGGCGTTCCGCGCCACTTATAGTTATGGCAACCGTTATTTCTTGGAATACAACGGTGCATACAACGGTTCCGAGAAGTTTAGTCCCGACTATCGTTTCGAGTTGTTTAACTCAGGTGCGTTGGGCTGGATGATAAGCGAAGAAAAATTCTTCAAGCCTCTCCGTAAGTGGGTAGATATGTTGAAAGTACGTTATTCTATCGGTGAGGTAGGTGACGATAATCTTGGTATTCGTTTTCTATATGCTACACAGTGGGCTTACGGAGGTAAGTCTTTCCACGGTTTGAACAATCGAACCGAGTCTCCTTACACTTGGTACAAGGAAGCTACGGTAGGTAATCCCGATGTACATTGGGAAACAGCTTTGAAGCAGAATATCGGTGTTGATTACGCTTTCTTCGATGGTTTGCTTGCCGGTAGTTTGGAATTTTTCTATGACAAGCGTTCGGACATTCTTGTAGCCGGCGACAAACGTGCCACTCCCGGTTATTTAGGAATTTCCGCCCCGGCTGCCAACTTAGGACGCGTGCGTACGAAAGGATACGAATTGGAACTTCGTGTAAATAAAACATTGAACAACGGTCTTCGTCTGTGGGGTAACTTCAATATGACTCATGCTGAAAACAAGATTCTCAAATACGATGACCCTGTGTTGCGTCCCGCATACCAGAAGTCGGAAGGATTTGCCATCGGACAAGACCACGCTCATCTTACGGCAGGATTTGCCAACACGTGGGACGAAGTATTCGCCATGCCTACACACAATACGATGAACGATCAGAAATTGCCCGGACAGTATATCACTATGGACTATAATGGTGATGGCGTGATAGATGCCAACGACAGCGCTCCTTACGGCTATACGGGTACTCCCGAAAATACGTACAACGCTACTATCGGATTCGATTACAAGGGATTCAGCTGCTTTGTACAGTTCTATGGAGTGACCAACGTCAACCGTTATGTGGGTTTTACTTCCTTGCACAATAACGTGAATACTGTATTCGACGAAGGAGTATTCTGGTCGAAAGATCGTTTTGATGCAGATGCTCCCATGCCTCGTATCAATTCTACTCCGAGTTATTATGAAGGTACTCGCTTCCATTACGACGGTTCGTTTATTCGTCTGAAGAATGCTGAAGTGGCTTACACTTTTACACAACCTTGGGTAAAGAAAATTGGATTGAACAGATTTAAAATATTCCTGAACGGAAACAACCTTTGGGTATGGTCGCGTATGCCGGATGACCGCGAATCGAACTTTGCAGGTACGGGATTGGCTTCGCAAGGTGCTTATCCTACTGTACGTCGTTTCAATCTGGGTATTAAATTTGACCTTTAAAACATCATCGAATTATGAAAAAATACATTATAAAATATGCTGTAATGGCTTGTTTGAGTCTCGGATTGACGGGTACGACTGCTTCGTGTACCGACTATCTGGACAAGGCACCCGAATCGGATGTCACTCCGGAAAATGCCTTTAAGGACTTCCACAATTTTCAGGGATTTGTAGAAGAGCTTTATGCTTGTATTCCCGACATGGCCAAACAATACTGGTCAAACTCTTGGAACTGGGGTGAAGACGAAGTGATTGGTGTAGACTGCAATTATCACATGGGCTATAAAGTGGACCAAGGCGACTTTTGGGGGTGGCAGGCTGAACACGACGGCTGGGGGGCCGGATTTATGGATTGCAAAACTCTGAATCTGGACTTTACTACTCCGAACGACGGATTCAGATGGAACCGCGACTTGTGGCCCGCTTCTTGGTACGGAATCCGTAAATGTAATACGGGATTAGCAAATCTGGACCTGCTTACCGATGCAACGCAGGAACAGAAGAACGCCATTGCCGGACAGCTTTATTTCTTCCGCGGGTGGTTTCATTTCATGCTGATACAATATTTCGGCGGATTGCCTTATATAGATAAGGTGTTGCCTCCCAACGAAACATTCAACGAGCCGCGACTCAGCTATCACGAATGTGCCGACAAGGCTGCCGATGATTTCCGGATGGCTGCCGATCTGCTGCCTATTGATTGGGACAAGACATCTATCAGCCCGAGCACGAAAGGATACAACCAACTGCGCATCAACAAAATCATGGCACTGGGCTATTTAGGTAAAAACTACTTGTGGGCAGGAAGTCCGTTGATGAACAAGGTGTCCACAGGAAGTGAATCCTACAATCAGGAATATTGCCGGAAGGCTGCCGAAGCGTTCGGGGAGTTGCTTACGCTGGTAGAGAACCGACAGACGCAATATAGCTTGGTGGACTTTGAGGACTATTCCGACCTCTTCTACACATACGGAAAGAATGCCCAAATGCCGGGTTCTACAGAAGCATTGTTCAGAGGATTGGTGGCAGATGGCTGGCAAAACTCAACTTTTGGTTTAGCTCTTCAGTTTGTGCCTGCCAGCTATAAGAAAGAAAACAATCCGCAACTCTCGCCCACAGCCAACTATGTACACTATTACGGTATGGCAAATGGATTGCCGCTCGACGACCAGGAATCCAAGTGGGACAAGACTCATCCTTGGAAAGGACGCGACCCACGTTTCTATCATGATATTCGCTTCGACGGTTCGCCTATGGTATCTGATGCAAAAAAAGATTCGGAGGAGGTCGGTGACTTAGCCGTTGCATCCCTCTACACAGGCGGAAACGCCCGTGACGACCAGTTCGGAAGCCGTACCGGATTCCTGCTTGGCAAGTTTATTCCGGTGACAGCCAATAAATGGGATGATGGCTGGGGATGGAGTCCGCAGATGCATATCTATTGCAGCTATATGCGTCTGGCAGACATTTATCTGATGTATGCTGAAGCTGCGGCAAATGCTACCGGCTCGTCTACAGGAAAGTCAACCAACTGTACACTTACGGCACTGGCCGCAGTCAACACCATCCGCAAACGTGCGAGAGTAGAAGGTGTCAATGCCAAATATACCGGTTCAATCGATCTGTTCAACAGTGAGATTCGCCGCGAACGTGCGGTAGAACTTGCATACGAAGGACACCGTTTCACTGACTTGCGTCGCTGGTTGCTTATCGACAAGAAACCTTATACCGAAAAGACTGCTGTCGATTTCCAACGGGTAGGCGACCTTGCCGAGAACCCTCAGGAAACAGCTGTAAGCGGCTATACATATCGGGTAATCGTGACGCGTAATTTCACGGAGAAGCATTACTGGTTGCCTCTGAAATTGTCTGACGTGACCTTGTATCCGGAGTTCTATCAGAATCCGGGATGGTAAACAAGTGACTTATTAAACGAAATAGAATATCATGAAACAAATTCATAAAAATATAATTCTTAGCGCCGGACTATTGTTTGCTTCTGCCGGGCTGATGGCTCAGACGGATGTGGAGAAGACTGATACATTGGCTCAGAAAGTGAATGTGGCTTTCCGCACAGTGGACCGGGCGGATTTGATGGGTGGTGTCTCGTCCGTCAATGTAGAGGAACTGACTAATAAAAGTTATTCGCTGTACAGTCTCGACAATATGCAATCTTTAGTGGGAGGTTACAACGGACAATTATGGAACATGGGCGAAGCGTTGGTATTGGTAGACGGAGTCCCTCGTGAGGCAAACAACATTCGTCCTACCGAAATAGCCCAAATCACATTCCTCAAAGCAGCGCAAGCCGTGGTGCTTTACGGCAGCCGTGGTGCGAAGGGAGTCATTCTTATCACCACGAAGCGCGGATGCGATAAAGACTTGCGGGTGAGTGCGCGTGCCAATGCCGGTATCAATGTGCCTAAAAGCTATCCTAAATATCTGGCTTCTGCCGAATACATGACGTTGTATAACGAGGCGTTGCGTAACGACGGGTTGGATCCCGCTTTCTCGGATGAGCAGATTTACAACTATGCAAGCGGAAGTAACCCTTACCGTTATCCGAACATCAACTTCTTTTCCGATGACTATATTCGGAAGACAAGTCAGGACTATAACGGAGTGGCCGAGTTTTCGGGCGGCGGACGCTACGCCAACTTCTATACGAACATCGGTTACGAGAGTTCCAACGACTTGCTCAACTTCGGTGAAAGTAAGAACAACCGCAATTCGCGCCTGAATATCCGCGGTAATGTGGATTTGCGTATGAACGATTGGATCAGCGGTTGGGTAAATGCAAATGCTATCTTCTACGATTCCCGTCACGATAAGGCAGACTACTGGGCTAACTCGGCTACGTTACGTCCGACTGCTCCCGGTTCGGCGCCTCTTGTACCTTTCATTCCCATTGAGTTTGTCGATAAAAACGATGCTGCTTCGTGGACGTTGATCAATAATAGCAATTACCTTATTGACGGCAAATATCTATTGGGAGGTACGCAGTTGAACATGACTAATCCTTTTGCTGCCATGTATGCGTCCGGTTATCAGAAAGCTACTTCACGTCGTTTCCAGTTTGATGCGGGAATCAACCTCGATTTGTATAAAGTACTGAAAGGATTGTCATTCCGTACACAGTTCTCCGTAGACTACGGAACTTCTTACATCACTTCTATCGACGACGACTATGCAGTGTATGAAGCCTCTTGGAACAATGCTTTCGGAGGCGACCGTATTACTTCATTGACTAAGTACAATATGGACAAGCATACCGGTACGCAAAACGTATCGGGCAGTACGGCGTATCAGACCATTTATTTCTCTGCACAGTTCGGCTATCAGAACACTTTTGCCGACAATCATCATGTGAATGCATTGTTGTTGGCTCAAGGCAGCCAGCAGACCTATTCGGGTACCTACCATCGCACTAGCAATTCCAACTTGGGTTTGCAACTCGATTATAACTATGCCGGTAAGTATTACGCCGATTTCAGCATGGCAGCGGTTCATTCCGCCAAATTGCCCGAAGGCAACCGGATAGGGCTTTCGCCTTCGTTTACGTTGGGATGGCGTCTTTCCGAAGAGGGTTTCCTCAAAGATGCCGATTGGCTCGATAACCTGAAACTGATGGCAGGCTATAGTGTGCTCAATCAGGATTTGGATATCAGTGATTACTACATGTATGCTACCAAGTTTACACAGGCAGGTACGTGGTGGGGATGGAGCGAGGTAAACAACTCGATGCAGACCACCGACTTCCTGCAAGGTGGAAACCCCGACCTCGGCTACATCAAGCGTAAGGAATTTACGGTAGGATTGGACGCTTCTCTTTGGAAGGGATTGGTGAGACTCAATGCCAATTACTTCGTAACCAATACCGAAGGATTGCTGGCGCAGCCCCAAAATTATCCGTCTTATTTCCAGACTTATTATCCGAAGTCCGATATGCGTCCTTATATTAACATGAACAACCAACGTCGTACGGGTGTGGACTTGAGTGTAAATGTGGGCAAAAAGCACGGTGACTTTGAATGGAATGTGGGGCTTGTGGGTATGTACTACACCTCCAAGAACACCAAATGGGACGAGAATGTGAAATATGACTGGCTGAAAGCCGAAGGTGAGGCGATTGATGCTTTGCGCGGATATCAATGCATCGGATTCTTCAAAGACGCTGCCGATGTGGAAAGCTCGGCAAAGGTGAATGCTAATACCAAACCCGGTGATTTGAAGTATGTAGACCAAAACAACGACGGTGTCATCAATGAGCAAGACCAGGTGGTATTGGGCAAGTGGGGTGCTTCCTGGGTGATGGGTCTCAACCTGACTGCCAAGTACAAAGGCTTCA
This sequence comes from Bacteroides sp., assembly GCA_019412865.1. Lineage (GTDB taxonomy): Bacteria > Bacteroidota > Bacteroidia > Bacteroidales > Bacteroidaceae > Bacteroides. The sequence goes on from DXOJ01000089.1 coordinate 7,489, forward strand.
CATTGTTTGTGGCAGGCACCGGATCGTTTGGTGGCAAAGGACTGAAGAATAATAGTTATATGCACGTGTATGGCGATCGCAAATATTCTGAAGTGGTTCGCGGACGCTGGACGGAAGAGACGGCAGATATCGCCACATACCCGCGTCTCACAACACAAGGTGGCGACCTGAACTTTGTGGCTTCCGACTTCTGGTTGTACGACACTTCACGTTTCGATTTGAACCGTGTTCAATTGTCTTACGACTTCCCGGCTGCTATGCTGAAAGGCAAACTTGTGAAAGGTTTACAAATCTATGCCAACGGAACAAGCCTGTTGACCTTGGCGAAGGAGCGTAAATATATGGAGATGAATGTAGGGACTTCTCCCCAATGCCGTTCGTACGCACTGGGTGTAAAGGTAGACTTTTGATGGGTCTCTCGTTGTAGAATATAAAAATATAGAATAAATAAGTCATGAAGAAAATTATAACAATATGTGCCTTTGCCGCTTGTCTGACCGGATGCGATGACTTGTTCGAACCGGCTATCGAGAACAACCTCGGACTGGAATATATGTACGAGAATTCGCAATATGCCGAAGGAATACTGGCAAATGCCTATACACGCATACCCTGCGCAGGCTATTCTTTCAACGACGTGGCTACCGATGACGCTGTGAGCAATGATGCGGAAAACAGCTGGCGTAAAATAGCCTCCGGCATGTGGACGGCAAACAACAATCCTGCCGGTGTGTCACGAGGGCATTATAACATGATGCTATTGGCT
>DXOJ01000009.1 GCA_019412865.1 Bacteroides sp.
ACTATCATGCCCCGTCTCTAATACACGGTGATCTGCCATGTATTCGAGGTTTCCTCTGACTTCCCGTTTCATCAGCCAGATAAATGGATTGAACCAGCAAAAGATACACATTATCTCGCTGATAAGCACGTCTACCGAATGGTATTGACGAGCGTGGGTCTCTTCATGAGTAATAATTTCACTGATTTCAGATTCCGTATGTGATTGTGGGTGTATGAATATCCAGTGGAAGAAAGAAAAAGGGCCGGTTTTTTTCTTTAATAGATGTACGCGTACTCCTTGTATCTTGCTTTTTGAGCATTGGAAGTGTAACCGGATGATGCTGCCCAGTTGTACAAAGAAACGTGTGGCTAGTAATAACATTCCGCTCCAATAGATAACTTTCGCGAGCTGCATGATAAACTCTTGCCAGTTCATTGCAGGCTCTTGTAAAGGAGTAACTACTTGCTCCGGAAGGATGATGGTTGCATAAAGATCTGCCATTGCCACCATTGGTTCGTGAGCTTTTATCCATCCCTGAATATTCAGTAAAGGATAAAGCATGGAGATGGCAAAGAAACATAGCAAAGCCATCCTACGCCAATGGAAGAAGGTGTCTTTATGGAAAAACAACCGATAGAATGCATAGAACAGAGCTATCGCTACATTTATCTTTAGAAAATAAGCTAGTTCCGGAGTCATGGTGATGAATGTTTTCTATTAATTTTCTTTTCCTTTTTCAATGAGTTCGATAATATCTTTGAGATCATCGGTCGAAATTTTCTGGTCTTTGGCAAAGAAAGAAACCATTTCTTTGTAAGAGTTCTCAAAGTAGTTACGAACTACGCCACTCATAAAATGGCGTTTATATTCATTTTCGCGAATGGCAGGAGTATATTGGTAGGTATTACCCACACGTTTCGGTGTGACATATCCTTTCCGCTCGAGGTTCTTTACGATAGATGCTACTGTGGTATAAGGAGGTGCCGGTTGCGTATACTTTGCAACAATGTCTTTTACGAAACAGCATTGTAACTCCCAAATGTAGATCATTACTTCTTCTTCTTGTATAGTTAACTTTTCCATGGAGATGTTGTTTAATTACGAATACTTCGCAAATCTACGAATATTTCGTAAACAAGCAATAGCTAGTCGGTTAATAATTGTAAATGTATAAATCTTGCAAGAATATTTTAATTGCATTGTTATTCGGAAATTATTTAAGCATAAAAAAAGACCGGATGAACATTATTTTTTTCTATATAGTCACTCTTTAATAACCTTTATGCAAAAAATAGACTATCAAGGATTTTTTTATATAAAATAAATGAAATATATTTGCGGCTACAAAACATACGTTAAATACGGAAGGGTGTGTTTCAATACTTTAACCGGTTGCGAATAATTCCCCACACTTCAAACAGAACTATTAACTAACAATGCCAACCAAAGGGAAGAGGAAGGCAAACTAAAAAATGAATGATATGAAAAAAGGTTTGATTTTTGTGCTATTTGCACTTGTTTCTATCGTTTCTTATTCTCAGATTTCTTGGAATGCCAAAGTTGGTATGAACATGAGTAACTTTACTGGGGATATGGATACTGACATGAGGATTGGATTCAATGTAGGCGTTGGCATGGAATATCAGTTCTCTGATATGTGGTCTATTCAACCTTCGTTGATGTTCACTCAAAAAGGTGCTAAACAGGATGAAGTGAAAATGAATCCAATGTATTTGGAGATTCCGGTATTGGCTGCTGCAAGATTTGCAATTGCTGATAACCAGAATATTGTAGTGAAAGCTGGTCCTTATTTTGCATTTGGTATTGCTGGTAAGTGTAAAATTGGTGATGAAAAAATTGATTTCTTTGGTGACGGTGATGATCAATTTGGAGCAAAAAGATTTGATGCAGGTCTCGGTGTAGGCGTTGCTTATGAAATTAATAAATTCTTTATTGACTTATCAGGAGAATTTGGTTTGGCTAAATTGGCTGATGGTGACGGTGCACCGAAGAACATGAACTTCTCTATCGGTGTAGGTTACAAGTTCTAAACTTATTATACTCTCTTTATAATATCTCTAAAATCCCTCGTTCTATACTCTCTTGGAACGGGGGATTTTCATGTTCTTATTTGAAAAAAACGGCATATCCCATTGAAAGGATACACCGTTAATTCTCTCTCTTGTAATTCTTACTCATTAATCACTTATCTGCTTGGATAAGTTTGCTTTCTCTTTTAATTCTTTGTATCTCTCTATTGCATGTTTGCGACTCATCAGTATTTGCCAGCGGTATACCCAACAGGTGGTCAGGAAATAAATGCCGGCTTGCAACCACAAAGCCTTATATTCAAAAGCTACTTCACTAAGAGTGGCTCCCATATTGTTGATTTTTACAAAGCCGTTAATTCCAAACGTTGAGGGGAAGATGTAGGATACATACTTCCAAAACGGAGGAATAGCTGCTCCCGGCCAGGAAATTCCTGAAATAAATAACAGGGGGACTGATGTGAATACAAAAATCAGCATACACGTTTCCCGATTGCGAATGGCAATAGAAGCTGTCATCGCAAAGAAGATACAAGCCGCAAGATAGGGGACAACGAATAATATTAATGAACTGGGTTGCCCAATTTGGTTGAGGCTAAACAATCTTGGAACGACATAAAGTACGTAGAAAGCTACCAATATATAAACTAGGAAATAACTCAATCCTTTTCCTAATACAATTCGTAACGTCCCGTTATAGTGACGATTAATAGGTACAAGATCCTTAAATCTGTTGTTCTCACGAGCAGTTCCTGCAGCGAGACCGATGCCGAGCAATAATGTCTGTTGGATAATCAATACCAATACAGCAGGAATCAGGAAAGCGGCGAACCCGGCAGTGGGGTTGAAGATGGAGATTTCTTCATATTCTATCGGATAAGCAGTGATTTCATCCTGACGGTCGGTCGTGTTTCCGCTACGTGCAATTTTGATATCCCTGTTCATATCCAGAGAAACGGCAGTGTTGGCAAGAAGCATCGATTTATAGTATAACAATCCGCTCATATCGCAATAGATACTGACTTGTGTCTGTTTTCCTTTGGCAATATTGTCGCTGAAATCCGAAGGGATATAAATGATGCCATACGCACGCCGGTTCTTTAGCATTTGTTTGGCTTCTTCCATATCAGCACAGTAAGAGACGATTTGAATATCGGGTGTGGCATCTACCTTGCGGAGATATTCACGACTAAGAGATGAATGTGAATCGTCTACAACAACGGCAGGAACTTCACGCACTACTTCGTTGTCATAAATGAAACTATACAACAATGGATAACCTAATGGGACGAGTATGAAAAATATCAGCACCCCCTGGTCGCGGAAAGTTGTCTGAAACTCCCGCTTCCAGATATAAAACAGGTCATTGATGCCTTGGGCTATCTTGTCTTTTAATTTTATATCTTTCATTTAGGGTATATATTTATAGTAAACCAATGCTTCCTTCAGGCGATGAACCACAAAGAAGGGGAGCATCATAAATATTAATAGTGCCATATAATTGGTCCATGAGTAAGCCATACTATATCCGTTGAGTGCTTGATCGACGTAAATCAGGAAATAATGCCGCAACGGGAATAGATTACTCAAAGCCTGTAGAACGGGGTGCATAGCCATGACCGGGAATGAAAATCCGGAAATGGAGAACGATATAACTCCCCACAGGGAGGCAAAACTTAATCCGAGTCGTAGAGTCGGCAGAGTTCCTATCATAACAATACCACAACATTGAGATGCCAGTACGAGACACAGTGTGGCGAATATCATCGGGAATATGCCGCTATTGCAAGGAAAATGCAGGAATCCATACAGGTATACATTATAAAATATACCCATAATGAAAAAGACTATTGTGTGGGGAAGCAGTTTTCCTGCCAATGCAATGTAAATGGAGTTGTTACTCATTCGTAGCCATTCACGGGCAGTGCGATCCTTGATTTCTACACCGATTGAATAAACGGTAACCATAAATATTAATAGCATGAGTACTCCCGGTATCAGTGTATTACATAAGTATACCGAATAATTCAGCCACGGATTATTTAGTGGGTGTGTATCAATTACGATCGGTTGCAGATAAGCCATAGCCTGATCCTCTGTCGCACCTTTGGCATACAGCATCGTCCGGGCTGCAGCTCCGGAGGTGAGTTCTCCCATCATTTTCATATCCCTGAACAATAGAGAGCCTGCAATCAGGTATGAGTAATTGGTATAGAAAGAGATCGTTGGCTGCCGTTGGCTTTGTGCCTCTGCCGATAAACCCTTGGGGAGATAGAAGAAGCCGTAGATTTTTCCCTCCTGCATGGCAATACGTGCATCTGTTACATTGCTGTAATGAGCTACAACCCCTGTCTGCGAAAAAGCATCCAGATTGCGGACAATATTACGGGAAGTAGACGAATCATCCATGTCCACCACTCCCGCAGGAAGATCCTTGGGAAGCCCCGAATCCATTAAAGTGGTGAAGAATATATAACAAAACAGCGGGGCAATGACCATACAGAAGAGATAGAGCGGGCGTGATACCAATCGCCGGCACTCTCTTTGCATAACCTGCCACAAAGCTATATATTTCTTTTCTCTCTCTTTCATGGTTACTTGTCAATGATAACAGACATACCCGGACGGAGATTTTCCACTTTCTCTACCGGAGAAGCTTTCACCTCGAATGTTTTCAGATCAAATTGTCCGGTCGTTTTGGTTGCTTTCCAGGCAGCATAAGTGCCTAAGTCTTTCAGATAATATACTTTGAGCTGGATCTTTTTATTATCCAGAGCAGGAATGATAGCTTCGAACTCCGACCCCATCGTCAGGTTCTTGAGCAAATCTTCGCGTACATTGAATGTTACCCACATATCGTTGAGTTCAGCGATATTCATGATAGGAGCACCGGTACCAACCAATTCGCCTACCTTCGGGAATATTTCAGAAACTTCCCCGGCAGCCGGAGCAATGAGATAAGTCTCCTTAATATACGATTCAACTTCGGCAACAGCTCCTTTTGCCCGGTTTACCAAAGCTTCCGCAGCCATCTTATCTTCACGTTCCGCTCCATTCTTCGCCATGGTATATTGTGCTTTGGCAGCTTTCTCTGTTGCAATACTTGCATCCCGTTGCGCAGTCACTTCATCCAGCTTCTGTGCAGGCATCACTCCCTGTTCGTAGAGATTCTTGATGCGTTGATATGATTTTTCGGCAATGGTAACGCCTGCTTGGGCTTTTTGCCACATTTCATAAGCCGCCTGGATTTGTTCCTCCCGCGCGCCTTTGATTGCTTTTTCATTTTGTGCCTGTGCAGCTGCTTCAGCAGCACGTGCCTGTTCCATTTTTGCTACCACGTCAGGAGCTTCCAAAATGGCCAGCGTATCCCCGGCATTGACACTTTGGCCTTCTTTCACGCGAAATTCCAGTATACGTCCCGGAACTTTACTTGAAACGCGATATTCGGTAACTTCAGCCTGTCCCTGTATAATTTCAGGACCCTTGCGGAGCATGAAGAAACCGACGACTGCAACGATTGCAATAACTCCCAACAGAGTAAGGAATGCAAGAAGCATATTGCTGTTTTGTGATTTTATAGGTGCCATATTAATATGAATTTAAATGATAGTTGATAAATGATAAATGATAGTTGGGAGTTGATAGTTGATAGGTGATAACGATCATTTATCACCTATCAACTATCAACTATTTCAGCGTTCCCAAAGATTTCTTCAGATAGATTTCCGTCAGTTTCACATCTATTTGTGCGTCAATCTTTTCTGAATGAGCAGACAACCATGCTGTTTGTGCTTCAAGAACATTGCTGGTGGCAATCACTCCTTCTTTAAAACCAAGTGTTGCATAGCGTAGATTTTCTTCCGCTTTTTCCATGTTTTTAGAAGACATTACCAGTTTCTTACCAGCTTCTTTTACCTTGAATGCAGCCTGATTGACCTGCAACTCTATTTTTTCACGAGCATCCTGAAGTTGGTACTGTGCAATACGAGCTTCGGCTTTTGCCGCTCTGGTTTTATAAATACCTTCTCCCCAGTGCCATATAGGTATCTGTACCATAACTCCCACATTCCACATACCTTTGAACTTGTTTTCAAAGCTGTTGAAAACAGAGGGATTGGTTACCATATAATTCCCCATCAATGCGATGGATGGAAGATGCTCCGCACGGGTTACATTTACTTTCTGTTTATAAATCTGCGTTGCCAATTCGAGGCTACGTATCTCCGGACGATTCTCATAAGCGGTGGATAGATCGAAATGAGGGTCCGTTGTCAGTAGTGGAATGTCTTCCATATTTTCGTCTGCCAGTGTGATGGGAGAACTAAGATCAATACCACATAGTTGACACAGCAACATTCGCGCAAGACTCAATCCGTCTTCCACTTTAGTCAGTGTCATTTCGGCTTCATTTACCTTGACGCGTACAGACAAACCATCCGCTTTGGTGGCTACTCCTTCATTAATCATTTTCTCTACATCGCTGTCCAGCTGTTGCAGAAGCTTTAGATAACCTTCCGCCAACTTCTTCTTATTAACCAGTGAAATGACTTGCCAATAGGCTTGGTCCGTACTCATGATTACTTCCTGCATACCGCCGTGATGTTGTTCTTGAGCCAACTCTTCGGCATACTTTGTTATTTTGTTGTACGCCCGGATTTTCCCGCCCATGTATAAAGGTTGTGTCAATGTAATGGCACCTGCATAGACATTTCGGGTGTCTGTACGGAGTGCATCCACTAAAGAGTTTCCCGCTTGATCGAGGGCGGGCAGCACCGCTCCTAATTTTCCACTTAAGGAAGAAATAAGTGGTGCCAAGTCAGGATGTGCTGTTGCAATCTCGGTTGCAGCTTGTTGGATGGGGCCAGCCAGATTCGTTCCTAACCCTGAAAGCGCGGCTTTCTGGTCATTGTTTAATAATGAAAACTCTTTCTGGTTCCTCATGTAAGCTCCCGTTGCCGAGAAATTAGGCAAATAATTTGTAAATGCAGCTTTCCGTTGATAATGAGCCGCACTTATTT
>DXOJ01000090.1 GCA_019412865.1 Bacteroides sp.
ATACGATTACAAAAGAGACGGAAATCCGTCCTGAAAAGAAGCAAAAAGTGGCTCCTGACACCCTGCAGAGGGATTTGGGTGCTTTTGAGTCTTGCAAAAAGGCAGAAAAGGACAGTTTATTCACATTAGCGCCCACAAGGGGCTATAAAGGACAAAGTGACCAAAAAAGTTACAATAAAACGTCCCCAAATTTAGCGCCTACCAAAGCAGTCCGGGCAGAAACTAAAATGCTGCCAGCACTGACCATACCCAATCTCTATCAGGAAATCATCCGCAACGGCATCCGGCATCCGAAGATTGTACTGGCACAAGCCATACTGGAAACGGGCTGGTTCCGTTCACCGCTTTGCCGGAATCGGCACAACCTTTTCGGACTGACGAATCCCAGAACCGGGAAGTACTACGAGTTCAATCACTGGACGGAAAGTGTCCGGGCCTACTATACCAAGGTCCAATACAAATATACGGGCGGCAATTATTTGTTATGGCTGCACAAGATTGGCTACGCGGAAGATCCGAGGTATGTACGTGAAGTGATGAAAGTAGTAAGTCAATTATGAGCAATCCTGAACAGACTATGGATAAGCGATAAAAATCAAAATACGGGCCGTTAAAAATGCAAATGGATGATGTAATCTCATGAATACTCTATACCTTTGAGTTCTAATACGTTTATGCGATATGGCATCAGAATTTATACAGTCAAAGGGCATTGCGATATACAATGCCTCTTTTTATGAAAGCAGGCTGGAAGAAAGTTTACAGGCCGGAACCTGGGCAGTGGACAACTTTCTGTCTTCCATGACTTGTGCAAATGAAGAAACTCAAAAAAGAATGATATGGGGCACATTGCTTCATCTGAGAAAGGTGGCTTTCAGCGATGATTACGCAACCAGTTTTTTAGGAGCCAGCTATAACCACATCTTCTCAAATCCTCTCATCCGTTCACACCTGAACTATATGTTCAGGCCGGCGGATGTCACAGACTTGCTGGATTATGCTTCGAGAAACTTCCAGGAAGGTGACAGCCTGCAAAAGTCGTTTTGCTACATTGTTCTGCAGCTGTTACTCTCGGGGCATGTGGTGGTTTCCGATTTGATTCAACCCGTGTGTAAGCAATTACAGGAGCTATATGAATGTATCAGGCAGAGTCCAATTCCCCTATACAAGAATGCCTATGTACGTTATTCGTTTCTGCTATGCTGTTATCGGATTCAGCTATGTGGCAAGAGTCCGATGGAGAAAGAAGAGCTGTATATCTTGTTGTACAAGGAATGGAGAATCATCACCCGGATTATTTCCGTATTCTCCGGCATTGTGGTAGGCTGTGAGTTTACCAACTTTGCCAGTCTCACGGCCAACATGAAAGGTCATATCGAGTTTGCCCATCTGTATTTGAAAGCTGCGCGGACAGATAAAGGGAAACGAAACAAGTATAGCGGTAAATCTGGAGCAGACCACTTAGTGAAACTTCAGGATGAGATGCAGAAGTATCTTGATAAAAAGGATTCCTCTTTGGATGAGTTGTTTATGGTCTTATTCCATAAAGATTTAAATGGAAGAACCTTATAGATGAATTAAGAATTCGATGCTTGAAGCGCCCATAAACATACAAGATGTACCGGATAAAAAGCATAGAATCCATATTTCGCCACCTTGCCATGAATGAACCCTCTAGTTCCATCATAATAAGCAATCACCAGACAGGCAAGTAAAGCACCGATTATTCCATAGTGCATCATGAGTGGAATGGCACAAAATAGCTGCGCCTTTCTACCCGAGGGAAAAGAAGGATTGCTGACGTTCCCGAACAAATAGAACACCACCATCATCAGAATCCCTCGCCACTCATAGTCCACTCCGGACCAAGTTCCGTAGCCTGCTATAGAAAGGATGACAGCCCCACAAAGGATGCCATCCTTTTTTAATGCCTCGAAAGCAGCCAATGCCATCACACCCAATGCCAAGGTGAAGAGCACATTGTGCGTCCCGTCTGCGCCATTCAGCAGGTACCAGGGCACCTCGCTGACTACAGCAAACCCGAGCAGCTGCAGGAAGTACTTCATCCGGTTTCGGGTATGCCGGAAGCCCTCTGTAATGAGGAAAGCAAACACCGGAAAAGCGATGCGACCGAAGCAGCGCATGACCTCGTAAAGGAGTGTACCATGCTCCATCAAGTAGTAGGCACTGTGGTCTGTTACCATCGAAAGAACGGCAATGACCTTCAGTACGCTACCACTCAATCGAATTGAAGTATTAGTGGAATGAAGCATATTCATTTCGCTGTATTACAATGTTCTACGTTTGTCTGTAAAGGTACTGCTTTAAGGTGCTTATGCCATACCCAGCAGTTCCTTGACCATCTTGTCCACCTCCTCATTCACCCGTTTGAAGTTGCGGTTCAGCATGATTTCCTTCTCGCGGTCGTTCTTGAACTCATAGATTTTCGGCAGTGGTACATAGTGGTCCTCTTCGTCCTTAATCTTCTTCATATCGAAGTGAGTCTTGCAGAAGTACTTCGTGGTCTTGAACTCCTCCGACTGCTCGATGTCGAAGTGGTTCAGCATGCTGTCGTCCGTAGCCGTGAAGTCGCGGGCAGCCTGACCCGCCAGCCAACCGGTTGCCATATCCGCAATCTTGGCAGCAGGCACCAGGTAGTCCATCTTCTCGGAGATGGTGGTCGATACCTTGTTGTCGTTGATGGAGATGGACCGGGAAGTCTGCTTCGCCTTGCCGAACACATCATTCTGCGCCCATTCCAGGGTTTCCTTGTTACGGGCAGCACCCATGAAGATGTTGCCGCAGGTCGTGATAATCTTCTGCATGCCCACTTTGCCGTAGTCCGCTTCCAGCTGCGGCAGCTCCTGAAAGCCCAGGGTCACCGCCACCTTGTTGGAGCGGGCCGTACCAATCAATCGGTCAATCTTATGGAAGTAGAGTGTAGGCAGCTCATCCACGATGATGCTCACCGGGATGTTTCCCTTGGAATTGACTCGGGTAATCAGTCGGTTCAGCACCAGTGCATTCAATGAACCGATGACCTGTTCCTTCTCCGGGTCGTTGGCAATCACCAGGTAACTCGGATGAGCCTTGTCCGAAATCTTCAAGTCGAAATCATCCCCAGTAAACACCCAGTAGGCTTCGGGAGATACCAATCGGGCGGCATTGACACGAAGGGTACCCACCATACCTTCCAACTGGTCGTTCGCCTTGTTCTCGTAGGCACTTTTGAAGGGCGCCATGAGGGAAGCAATCTTGTCGTCCTGCATCAGAATGTTGAACACCTGGTTGTAGGACCTGCCTAAGAAGGAAAGCACATGCGGCATGTCCGAATACTCTCCGGTGATGGTGTCCGGCTCCACTTCCTTGCCTTTATCATCTTCGTACCAGCAGCGTTCTATGTGAACTTGTTTGCCCGTCCGGTCCAAATACGAGAAGCCGTTTAAATCCACAAACATCCGGTCTTCATCCGTTGACACGTCATTTCCGTTCTCATCCACGAAATCCAGCACTACATTTCCGTCCTGGTCAACCGCATTGAAATCATCCCAATTCCGGATCACAATCTCATACTTGTGTGCCTTCCCGTCCGTATTCTTCGGGTCATTCACCAAAGAAACAAAGCGTTTCAGTTTCTTTCCTTGCTTGAAGCCCACCGGATGGAAGTTCACAAAGAAATAGATAATTGCCGCCAGAAAGTTCTCTGCCGAGTTGGTGAAGAACGCCTCCGAACCGCCTTTCTTTTCACCGCCTCCCTTGTTCAGGGAAGCCAGCAGGGTAGCAGCCGTTTCCGAAGCTGCCGCCAGGTCCGGGATATACTTGCGCTGAATCGGATTGATGCGGTCCGAATACTCTACGTCCGTAAAGTTGATGGTACGGAAACCACAGTTCTGCGGCAGTCTGCCAGCCTTCCGATTCTTGCAATACTGATAGAAAAGCGTCTTGGCGAGCGTTGGGTACTTGAAGTCATATACCATCATAGAAAACCCCTTGGCAGCGTGCCGCCGGATGAACGGATCGATGATACCGAATGACTTACCCGAACCCGGCGTACCCAGTACAATCGTCCCACGGAAGGGATTGATGA
>DXOJ01000091.1 GCA_019412865.1 Bacteroides sp.
CTCCCAGATAATTCCAAACAACTGCGACAATGCTTCTCCTCCTTGGAATAATGCCGGAGCAATACTACGTGCCGGGTTTACAGAAGTCCCTGTGATAGGAATACATACAATATGTACCAATACAAGAGTCAAACCGATGGCAAGTCCTGCCAGATTGCCTGCTCCCTTCTTCGGATCGGTAGAGCCGAGCACTACCAATACAAATATGAAAGTAAATACTGCTTCCGCAATAAATGCCTGCAACATTTCTCCATCACCAAAACCATTCGAACCTGTCGCTGTAGGCCCGTCATGAGCACCGGTAGAAACTAAAGCAAAAAGAATAGCCGAACCGATAATAGCTCCGATTACCTGGAAAATCATATACATACCTGCATCTTTTCCATTCATACGACCAGTCAAAAACACTCCTAATGTAATAGCAGGATTAATGTGACATCCCGAAATACCTTCCGATAGCATACGCCATCGCTACTACGGATAAACCAAAGGCTAAAGCTACGCCGATTGTTCCCACACCAGCACCTACTGTATCAGCCAAACCACCAGCAAAGACGGCGCTACCACATCCCATAAGAACGAGCACCATCGTTCCAATCATTTCTGCAATGTACTTTTTCATAGTAATTAATATTGTTTTTGTTTACTTTCCAAAAATAAGCAATTCAGACTAGAAATCAAAACATATCCGTATTATTATAACGCAACTTTGCTACATTTTTTACAGAAAGAGATTGTTCTCGATGGAAAAAGGGATTCCCTAATGTGCTATAACAAACATTGTATGGACTGTAAAGAAAGCATTTCCTTGGGAACCGCCGCCTTTATTTCCTCTTTCAGGACGCATAAGAGACTGTGGCGAATAAAATCTTTATTTGTTACCTGTACCACTTGCCGTGTAGGTCGGGGAATGGCAAACGGACGTACCAACTGCCGCTGTTCTTCCGTCAATTGCATCACTGCCAATTCGGGAATAAAAGTGATTCCTTTTCCACTTTCTACCATTCGCATAAAGGTTTCCATACTCCCCAAATGATAGGCCATCTGATTAACCTTCACAGCCTCCATCTGACAGAAACGGACGAGTTGATCGCGAAAACAGTGTCCTTCGTCCAAAAGCCAAAGATGTTCGCCTGTTATATCAGAAGTACGGATCATATCATGCTTGAAAGAGGATTCTTTCCGTGACACATAAGCGTAAAATTGCTCATAAAAAAGAGTTTCTTCTGTCAAGAACGTATCTTCCAGTTTGCTGGCAATAATTCCCGCATCCAAATCTCCGGCATGCAAAGCCTGCTGAATATCCTGTGTCTTCATTTCCGTGACACGAATATCCAGTTCGGGATATTTTTCCATTAGTTGAGGAAAAAAGCGAGGAAGTAGATAGGGAGCGATAGTGGGCAATACTCCCAAGCGGAATACGCCTGACAATGACTGTTTATCTTCACTGATTATTTCTTTCACTTGAGCTGCCTGCGCCAGAATCACGCGAGCCTGGTCTATCACTTTCTGTCCGATGGCTGTCGGACAAACGGGCTGTACTGTCCTATCGAACAACTTTACTCCCAGTTCATCTTCCAGTTTCTGAATCATTGCACTCAAAGTAGGCTGCGTCACACGACAATATTCAGCTGCCCGTGCGAAATGCCTGAACTGGTCTACAGCCAGTATATACTCTAATTGTTGTATCGTCATCTATCAAATCTTATTAAGTTATAGATTTCATCTATGCAAAGATAGAAATTTT
>DXOJ01000092.1:0-3132 GCA_019412865.1 Bacteroides sp.
GTGCTCACCACGACGAAACGGAAATGACCAGTCTGCTGGCTCCTATCGTACAGGTATGTGACGCCATCTCCGGTGCACGTCCGGGTGCACGTCGCGAAATCGTAGAGGCTTACATCAAGCGTCTGAACGATCTCGAACAATTGGCAATGGCTTATCCGGGTGTAACAAAGACTTATGCTATCCAGGCAGGGCGCGAACTCCGCGTGATCGTTGGTGCGGATAAGATTGACGACAAGCAGACAGAAAGCCTGTCAGGCGAAATCGCTAAGAAGATCCAGGATGAAATGACTTATCCGGGACAAGTGAAGATTACCGTCATTCGTGAAACACGTGCGGTTAGTTTCGCTAAATAAAGCAACTATTCAAAAGAAGATTCATATAAGGGCGAAGAAATTCGCCCTTTTTTAGTACAAGACTATGGAAAAGTATCAAATTGAGATTTGTACCAATTCAGTAGAAAGCTGTCTGGCTGCACAGGAAGGTGGTGCCAACCGCGTGGAATTATGTGCCGGAATACCGGAAGGCGGGACAACCCCTTCCTATGGTGAAATAGCCATTGCAAGAGAAGTATTGGCTCATACCCGCCTGCATGTTATTATCCGGCCACGTGGAGGAGATTTTCTTTATTCGGAAATGGAAATCAGAACAATGCTGAAAGACATCGAAATCGCACGAAAATTGGGAGCGGACGGAGTTGTATTCGGTTGCCTGACAGCAGACGGCGAAGTAGACTTAACATCAATGCAGATTCTAATGGAAGCCTCTAAAGGGCTGTCAGTCACCTTCCACCGGGCATTCGACGTATGTCGTAATCCTCAAAAAGCATTGGAGGAGATCATCGAGCTGGGATGCAACCGTATTCTGACTTCCGGTCAGCAACCTACGGCTGAACAAGGTATCGGTCTTTTAAAAGAATTGCAAGGACTGGCTGCGGGAAGAATTACGTTACTTGCCGGCTGTGGAGTAAATGAAAATAATATTGCACGGATTGCGGCAGGAACCGGAATCAATGAGTTTCATTTCTCGGCACGCGAAAGTATTCAAAGTGAAATGAAATTCAGAAATGAAGTTGTCTCAATGGGAGGAACAGTACATATCAACGAGTACGAACGAAATGTGACTTCCGTGCGAAGAGTCAAAGAAACAGTTGAGGCTTTATATAAAGGAATGTAAGTGATCGCCTCTCTACTATATACTAAGAAATGGTGAACATACAGCTTTAAGCCTTTTGTTCACCATTTCTGTTTTGCATTACCACCAGCGGTATCAAGAAAAACTGCTATACCTTTATTTATAAATAAGGAATCACCGTAATATAAATACCTGTAATAATAGCCGAAGTAATTACTCCCGAGATATTAGCTCCCAAGGCATCTCCCAAGACGAATGAGTCCGGATTATCTTAGCTTACAATCTTTTGTGCAACCTTTGCGGTAGTCGGCACACAGCTAACTGCTGCAATACCGATGACCGGATTGTAATTACCCCGTTTAATAATATACATGATATATCCTCCGATTATTCCTCCGATACCGGAAAGTAATAATGCTACAATGCCTAATACTAATAGTTTCAATATCTTCGGATCGAGCAGCAGATGTGCATCACAAAGTACACCCAGCAACACGCCCAACATAAAAGTCGATCCATAAAGCAACGGACCGCTCACAAAATCATAGATGTGTTTCATACCCGACTCACGAACAGCAACCCCCAGGAACAAAGAGAAAAACAAAGGAGAAGCTACCGGGAATAAGAAACAGAGAATAGCACAAAGAACAGCAGAGAAAGCCAGTTTTACTTTAGCATCGTAATTCTTCGGAGCTTTCTTTGTCACCATCTTAATAGCACGGAAACGTTTGGGAACCAACAGCTTCACAAGGTAAGGATAGCCTCCATATGTCAATCCTAAATAAAGATAGGCAACCACCGTAATAGGCACAAACAAATGCTTTGCCAATGCCAGTGAGGTAAACAAGACCATCGGTCCGTCTGCTCCACCTACCATCGCCACTGATGCACTTTCTTTGAGAGTCAGGCCGAAAGCGGAAGCAATAGGAACCGTCAGGAAAGTACCCAGTTCTGCACACAGAGCAAGGAATATACTTGCAAAAGGTTTCTGAAGCAAGAATCCGACATCCAGAAGCGCCCCGATACCCATAAAGACAAAGCAGGCTATGAGCCCATTACTAAACGTCAGGGTGTAAACAGGTTGCAGGAAATCTATCTGCATGGTATTCATTAATTGATCCGTATCTGAAAGCATCGGATCGAGAAAGAGGTTACCCAGTGTGCCGTCGGGCATCATCAGTGTTCCACAGTTGATAGCCACCATTCCGAGTCCCATCGGAATCATCACCATAGGTTCGAGGATACCTTTCCAGCCCAAATAGATCAATAACAGACCGAGAAGTACCAGAAAAACTCTTGCAGAAGCAAGCACCCATCCGCTTGCCATCATTGTACCAATACCTTGAAATAAGGTAGCAAAATCTATATTTTCCATAAATTAGTTTTCTTTCATTGTTTGTTGTTAGTCAGTTTCTTTGAGTTCTTCTTATTGGCATGTACCTGCTCTTCTTCCCGAAGAAAAAATTCACGGGTATCCTGCGAATAATAATAATTAACCAGATTATTTTCCGAAGCTCCCGGACTCACTCCATGATAATAGCCGGGATAACCAGTAAAGTTCCTGTCAATCCCCCTACTATAGTCTTCACGAGAATCTCCTAAAGCATCTTCATCTACAATAGGTATTTGCCGGACTAATCTTTCCACCTTCTGCCGATGCTGCCGCCAGCGTCGTAGCCGGGCCGGAGTAGCTCCAAACGGTGGGAACTATAAAAATCAAATGAATCAGCCGCATAGGCAATCAACTTGATGACCGCAGCGACAAAAAAACCGATGAGGAAAGTAAGCCCCATCATCGCAAGAGTAGATAGTAATAAATGAATCATAGTAATATAAAAATTAGGTTGTACAATCATATTCAAAATAAAGAAGAGGCGCCCAATGGTGAAACCATTATAAAATTTAGACACACATGAAAGTTAATCCCACTGGGCATTCCTCATCACCATATAAAAACAATCGGCGGATATTATTTGCCTGAAATCACTTCGGTATATATCC
>DXOJ01000092.1:3142-9792 GCA_019412865.1 Bacteroides sp.
TTTTAATCCTTAAACACCTTATCATTAGTATTCAGGAGGTATATCATTCAACTGGGCTTTGGTAAATACGGGACCGTCTTTACAGACATACAACTTCCCGACATTACACCGTCCACATTTTCCAACACCACATTTCATCCGGTTCTCCAGGGTGGTATAAATATTCTCATCGGCAAAGCCTAACTTCTCCAATACAGGAAAAGTGAACTTTATCATCACCGGAGGTCCGCAAACTATTGCCACAGTATCTGCACTGGCAGGTGCAGCAGCCTCAAGCACCGAAGGTACAAAACCGACTTTTCCTGTCCAGTCGGGAGTCTCCCCCCCAGGATCAACCGTAGTTATCAGATTGACATCCGGACGGTTTTCCCATTCTTTCAGCTCTTCTTTATATACCAGGTCGTTAACAGACTTGTCTCCGTAAACAATCGTTATATCTTTAAAATCTTCCCGCCTGTCCAATGCATTCCAGATGACGCAACGCATCGGCGGAAGTGCTATACCACCTGCAACGAACAACAGATTCTTTCCTTTCCACTCGTCCAACGGAAATGTGTTTCCGAAAGGTCCGCGAAAACCGACGGTAGCTCCTTCTTCCAGTTTGGCAAGTCCGGTAGTCACCCGTCCTGCCTGACGGAATGTACACTCGATATATCCTTTACGAGTAGGCGATGAAGCAATACAGAAAGTTGACTCTCCTTCACCAAACGCAGAGTATTCACCAAACTGTCCGGCTTTGAAATGAAAGGCTTCTCCTTCCTTCTCGTCTTTAAATCTTAACCGGAAAGTCTTCACTCCCGGAGCTTCATGGGTTATCTTCTCAATCACCATCAGGTGCGGAAGATATATATTCGACTGCTCATTCATGGCTTGATATCGATATTAAGTGTTCAAGTATATTCATATCTACCGGGCAGGCACGCGAACAACGTCCGCATCCGGTACAACCGGTTTCCTGTATCCGTTCAGGCATATAGGAGAACTTATGCAAAATGCGCTGACGCCAACGGGCGCTTTGTGTCGGACGCGGATTATGTCCGGACGTATGGAGGGTAAACAGCGAAAAGCCGCAAGAATCCCAACAACGGACACGATGGCCGGACGAACCTTTGGCATCTTCCTGAATATCAAAACAGGCACAGGTTGGACAAACATAAGCGCATGCGCCACATCCCAAACAGCGTTCGGACTGTTGTTTCCAAACAGGACTGTCGAATGCTCCCGCCAACTTCTCCCGTACATTATCAACATTGAAACGAATGGGAACGGATGCCAGATATTGTTCCTTATCAATTTCTTCGGCAGGTGTATATTCTTTCACAAAGAATTTAACCAATGCTTTGCCTTTTGCAGTCAAGACTTCCACCAATGCACTCTGATCCGGCAACTCCGTAATCTGAATATCACTGCCGGCAGTATTACCGGGCCCCCCGTGAACGGAAGTACAGAAACATGATTCATCGCATTGTGCACAACTGAAGCTGATTAATGTCATTTTCTCCCGCCGGGCATTATATAGTTTATCTTTATAATCCCAATTAAAAATACCGGAAAGGGGTGCAACCCCTGCCGCATCACAAGGACGGATTTTCCAGAGAATCATTTCGGGAATTGCATTAATATCCGCTTCCTGCAAAGTAGCTTCTTTCCCGTCTTTCTGATAAGAGAACAGCACTTCTGTTTTCGGGAACGCAAATCGTTTAGCCGACTGGGTAGTCTGCACATAGTCCGTCGCTACCTCATCGTAAGAAGTCACTCTTTTGAAGTCTACTTTATCTCCTGAACGCACAGGAGCAAAAATATGCATTTCCTTTTTCACCATCTGGTGAAACCATTCTTGCAGACTGCTTTTACTGATATGTAGATTTTCCATTACTTTCTTTTAATGTATAAAGTTCTCTTTATCTTCTGCCTTGAAGGTAGAAAGTACATTTCCCGCAGGATTGATAGCACCGGGAGCAACCCCGAACTCGTCCTGAATGTCTTCCATCATACTTTGTGTCATCAAATGAAGAGGAATCCCCACCGGACAAGCTTGCTTACAAGCGCCACAACCGATACAGCGTCCTGCCATGTGCATCACGCGGTTAATCTGCCACTCCATATTTGTCAGCGGAGCAGACCAGGGTTGTACCCACTGCGGACAATTGACCTCCACAATACACCGGCTGCAATAACACAACGGACAGGCAGCCCGGCAAGCATAACATTTGATGCATTTCGACATTTCCCCCATCCAGTATTTCCACCGCTCTTCACGACTCATCTTTTTCAGACGATCAATCAGTTGAAGATTCTCCTCACTAATAGTCAAGGGAAAATCTGCCAGATATGTTTTTATTTCATCGAATCCTTTAAACTGGATAAGTTCTCCATGTCCGTCAACGGTCAGTACCAGAAGATTATCTTCTTTCAACTGGTTTTCGAATGCCAATTGAACAATCGTCCGTAATGCCGGAACCGTAGCTGTTATAGCCACTTTGCCTGTTCCTGTTAATTCCCGTTTTGTCAGATAGACTGCGATATTATTCGTGCAACGGTCGTCCAGTATCAGTCTGTCGGCATTTTCTGCCTGCCGGCAAAAGAGAGGACGTGTTCCGTGATTTCCTTCTTCATAGCCTATCACAAGATTCACTTCTCCTTCTTGTAACAAAGCAACTGCTTTTTCTGTCAGTTTACTCATAGATAGCCTCCTTTTCCAAATAGTCCGAAGCTTTCTGATACTCCAGATAAGGTCCCAGTTCACGGATTCCGGCAACTGTTTCATTCACCAGATCAGCCCACTTGGCTCCCTCCGCCGCCGACACCCATGAATAACGGATACGACGTACATCAATACCCAAGAAGTCGAGCAGTCCGCGGAATACAATCCAACGACGACGTGCATGGAAGTTTCCGGATGTATAATGACAGTCATTCGGATGACAACCTGAAACGATAATTCCATCAGCACCTCCGGCAAAGGCTTTCAACAGTAACATAAAGTCAATTCTTCCTGTACAGGGGAAGCGAACAATTTCTACATTAGCCGCATATTTCAACCTGCTCGTACCTGTCAGGTCTGCCCCAGCATACGTGCACCAATTACAGACAAAAGCTACAATGCGCGGTTCAAATTCTTGATTATTCTCGATCTTATTTTCGTTCATAGCTTACTCTCTTTTTAATGGTTCAGCAATGCCATCACTTCGGCATAGACCTGTTCATTGGAATATCCCTGTATATCAATAGATTTGGAACGGCAGAAAGCAACACAGGTACCACAACCCTGACAAAGTCCGGGATTTACTTTAGCAACTGTCTTTATTACATTCCCATTCCTGTCTTTTATTTCTTCACGTTCGATAGCCTGATAAGGACAAGCTGTCTGACACATGAAACATCCTACGCAAGTACTGAATAACGGAGGGGCAGTACGATTGACAACGGCTATCAACGGCTCACGAACCAGATTTGCCTGTGAAAACAATCCTGCTACTTTCACAGCGGCTCCCGAAGCCATTCCCACTGTTTCGGGAATATCTTTCGGTGCCTGACAGGCTCCTGCCAGATAGATTCCGGCTGTATTCGTTTCCACCGGTTTCAGTTTGGGGTGAGATTCGGCAAAGAACTGATAAGGGTCATAGGAAATGTGCATCTTCTGCGCCAGTTCTTCCGCTCCCTTGTTGGCGACTCCCGCTGTGGCAAGCACTACCATGTCAGCTTCTATCTCGACAGGTGATGCTCCCAACAGGGTGTCTACTCCTTTAACAATCAATTTACCGTTCTTCTCATATATGCGGGCGACGCGACCACGGACGTAATTCACTCCATCCTCTTCAATGGCACGGCGCACAAATTCTTCATAATTCTTTCCTCCGGCACGAATATCCATGTAGAACACGTACGATTCGCCACCATGTACCTTGTGCTGATAAAGCATCGCATGTTTGGCAGTGTACATACAGCATATCTTAGAGCAATAAGGAATTCCTTTGGCCGGATCACGGGAACCGGCACAGGCTACAAATACAATCTTTTGAGGAATCTGTCCGTCAGACGGACGGCGAATCTCTCCGAATGTAGGACCGGAAGCCGATGCCAGACGCTCAAACTGCAATCCGGTAATGACATCTTTGTATTTTCCATATCCATATTCAGGGAAAAAGTCGGTATTCAATACATTGAATCCCGTAGTCACTACAATTGCTCCGACTTCTTCGGTGATAATACGGTCCTCTTGTCCGAAATGGATAGCCCCCGTAGGACATAGCTTTTCACAAACTCCGCATTTACCATTGCGATAATGGGTACAATGTTCTTTATCAATCACCGGTTTATTGGGCACTGCTTGCGGAAAAGGAACATAAATAGCTGTACGCATTCCCAAACCGGCATTAAATTCGCTCGGTATCTTCTTGTTGGGACATTTAGTCGTACAAAGTCCGCAACCGGTACATAATTTCTCATCAATGCTCTTCGCTTTCAGGCGTATACTGGCTTTAAAATTACCGATAAAGCCTTCCACATGCTCCAGTTCGGCATACGTATAAAGAGTGATATTCGGATGCTGCGCTACTTCCACCATTCGGGGAGTAAGAATACACTGCGAACAGTCTAATGTAGGAAAAGTTTCCGAAAGCTGTGACATATGTCCGCCGATAGACGGTTCTTTCTCTACCAGAATGACCTGATGTCCGCAATTGGCGATGTCCAGACTTGCCTGAATTCCGGCAATTCCTCCTCCAATCACCAGTGCTTTTTTGGTGATAGGAACCTGAATGGGGACCAAAGGATGATTCCGCTTTACTTTTTCAACCAGACTTTTGACAATATCGACAGCCTTACGGGTAGTTGCCTCCCCTTTCTCATGTACCCAAGAGCAATGCTCACGAATATTAGCTATCTCGCACAGATAAGGATTCAATCCGGCTTCCGCACATGCCCTCCGAAAGGTAGGTTCATGCATTCGCGGAGAACAGGCAGCAACGACAACGCCATCCAATCCATATTCTTTAATGGCGTTCTTAATCAATGTCTGTCCCGGATCGGAACACATATATTTATAATCGATGGCATAGGCAACGCCTTCCATTTCTTTTGCCGCCTCGGCCACTTTTTCGCAATCGACAGTTACACTGATATTTTCACCGCAATGGCAGATAAAAACTCCTATTTTAGACATACTTCCGCCTCCTTCAAATTTACAGCTACAAAATGACGTCCCAGTCCCAATTCCTTGGGAGTCAGTCCGACAGCCAGTCCGATAGCCTGTGTGATATAAAGAACCGGTATAGTAACAGGTTTTGCCAGATAGTGGTCGATAGCAGGGCGACGCATATCCAAATTAGAATGACACATCGGACAAGCCACAATCACGGCTTCCGCTCCCCGGTCGTCAGCATCTTTCAGAATATTTCCCGAGAGACGTCCTACAAGGTCTGTGCGAGAAACGGACAAGCCCGCACCGCAACACTCCGTTTTGAAAGCCCAGTCAATAGGAGTGGCACCAATCAGAGACATGATTTTGTCCATGCTTTGCGGATCTTCCAAACGGTCGAAGTTTAATATTTTATGGGGACGCACCAGCAAGCAGCCATAGTAACAAGCCACTTGATGAGCAAAAGGACGTACTATCTTCTCTTTTAATGCATCCAGCATATATTTCTCTATCATCTGGATGACATTCAATATTTTCACATGACCGAGGTAGCGCATTCCAACTGTAGTCAGTATTTCATCCTTCAATGCTTCATTGTGCATTAATTCGTATTGAGCCACACTCAAACGATTGTAACAGGAAGCGCAGGGGACAACGATTTCTTGAAATCCCTGTTGTTCTGCCAAAGCCAACACACGGGTAGGTAAGGCAAGAGACAATTGTTTGCTCATGGAGTGAGCAGCCGTTGCACCGCAACAGTTCCAGTCTTTCAACTCGATCAGTTCGAGTCCCATCGCCTGTGCCAGTGCTTTGACTGATTCATTATATTCACGAGAAGTTCCATTTAGCGAACATCCCGGATAGAAACCGATTCTCATAGTTACTTTTGAGCCTTTTCAATGGTTTGTGCAAATATCTTTTTGATCATATTCTCATCTTTTACCCGTTCCGGAAGAAGGTTGAGCTTCCCTTTGACGAACATAACAGGAGCCACATTCAAATCCTGTGTCAAACGTAAGGTACGGGCTTTAAAACCTGCAACCAATCCAACCTCGTAGAGTCTTCCTGTTCTTTTTACTGATTCGAGAAAAGCGGAATGGAAAGCTACAACAGGGCGTGACTCTTTACTAATGCATCCTTCTTGACGGGATTTCTCACGCAGATAGTCCATCACTTCAGGAATGTTTATTTCTTTGGGACACCGGGCAATACAGTTTTCGCAATTCAAGCAAATCCAAATGGCATTGGAACTTAACACGTGACGGTCATTTTGAGCATTTTTTGTCTGCAACAACCGGAGAATATAGCTGGGAGCATAATCCATCTCCTCTGATAACACACATCCGGCCGTACATTTGCCACACTGGTAGCAATAAGACACATCAATACCCGTCTTTTGTTCCAAGTCACAGGAAATACATTCTTTGTTTTCCATGTTGACATGAATAAAATAGATAATAATGCGAATCAGCAGTTGATAAACATCAGCCTTTTCGCTTGTTAAAATGTT
>DXOJ01000093.1 GCA_019412865.1 Bacteroides sp.
ATATAGTAAGATGCTGATGACAAGGAGCAAAATAACTACTAGTAAATAATTATAACCCCAATGAACTTTGTTAATCCAATAATTTAACAAAATATTGTTTGCCATAAAATGTTTGATATAAATGAGGTGTAAAGATATGAATTGTTCTTTAACTTTCAAAAAATAATACATAAATATATTGTCTTTCAACATTATATTGTGAGACTGTAATTATATGCGATGAAGAAATAGTGGAGGTATGGTGTCTTGTAGTTCTTGTATGGTATCATATTTTGCTTGATTTCGAGTCTTTTTTTAGAGAGAAAATGTATTAAAATATTAAATGATGTCTCATGAACTAAAATCATTTCTAGTTTGTTTTAATAACGCTGGAGTATTTTCTATTTTTGTTCACCTAAATAAGTTTTGATAGAGTCAAAATAAAACAATCATTTAATTACGTATGCTAATAACCATTATTATTCTCGTTCTTTCGGCTGTCTTTTTCGTGAACGGCAAGGTTCGTTCGGATATTGTGGCACTGTGTGCACTGATAGCCTTACTTATTTTTCAGATATTAACTCCTGATGAAGCACTTTCCGGTTTTTCTAATTCGGTAGTCATTATGATGATCGGATTGTTTGTAGTGGGAGGGGCTATCTTTCAAACGGGATTGGCAAAGATGATTAGTTCCCGTATTCTTAAACTTGCGGGAACCAGTGAGATCCGGTTATTTCTGTTGGTGATGTTGGTGACTTCGGCCATTGGTGCGTTTGTCAGTAACACAGGAACGGTGGCACTGATGCTTCCTATTGTTGTCAGTCTGGCAATGAGTGCCGGTATGAATCCGAGCAGGCTGTTGATGCCGTTGGCTTTTGCAAGTAGTATGGGAGGTATGATGACTTTAATCGGTACTCCGCCGAACCTTGTGATACAAAATACGTTGACTTCTGCCGGACTTGAACCGCTTTCCTTCTTCTCTTTCCTGCCTGTCGGCATTGTCTGTGTGATTGTCGGTACGCTGGTATTGATGCCACTTAGCAAATGGTTTCTTTCTAAAAAAGGCCAGAAAGATGATAATAAACGTTCGGGTAAGTCACTGAAACAGTTGGTAAATGAATATGGGCTTTCTAGCAATCTGTTTCGTTTGCAGGTAATAAAAGATTCCCGGCTTTTGGGCAAGACGATTATTGACTTGGATATTCGTCGCAAATATGGTTTGAATATCATGGAAGTGCGTCGTGGTGATGCATCGCAACATCGTTTTCTGAAAACGATTACCCAGAAGTTTGCTGCACCGGACACGATGTTGCAAGCCGAGGATATTTTGTATGTGACAGGAGAATTTGATAAGGTACAGCTTTTTGCAGAAGATTTCCTGCTAGAGATTTTAGGTGACCATGCAACGGAAGAAACTCAAAGCGCAACTAACTCTCTGGATTTTTATGACATCGGTATTGCTGAAATAGTGTTGATGCCAGCTTCTAATTTGATAAACCAAACAATTAAGGAAGCCGGTTTTCGTGATAAGTTTAATGTGAACGTATTAGGAATCCGTCGTAAAAAGGAATACTTGTTGCAGGATTTGGGAAATGAGCGGATTCATAGTGGTGATGTGCTTCTGGTTCAGGGAACGTGGAATAATATAGCTCGTCTTAGCAAGGAAGATTCTGATTGGGTTGTTTTGGGACAACCTTTGGCGGAAGCGGCTAAAGTTACATTAGATTATAAAGCTCCGGTAGCGGCTGCTATTATGGTATTAATGGTAGTAATGATGGTATTCGATTTTATTCCGGTTGCTCCGGTTACGGCTGTTATGATAGCGGGTATATTGATGGTATTAACCGGATGTTTCCGTAATGTAGAAGCAGCTTATAAAACGATCAACTGGGAGAGTATTGTATTGATTGCAGCTATGCTTCCTATGTCTCTGGCATTGGAGAAAACGGGAGCTTCGGAATACATTTCCAATACGCTGGTTAACGGCTTGGGATCATACGGACCTGTTGCGTTGATGGCAGGTATTTACTTTACGACTTCGTTGATGACGATGTTTATCAGCAATACAGCTACGGCTGTCTTACTCGCACCGATTGCTCTGCAAAGTGCCATACAGATCGGAGTAAGTCCGGTTCCCTTCTTGTTTGCTGTGACGGTAGGTGCAAGTATGTGTTTCGCTTCTCCATTCTCTACACCGCCTAACGCCCTGGTGATGCCTGCCGGTCAATATACTTTTATGGATTATGTAAAAGTAGGATTGCCGTTGCAGATTATTATGGGGATTGTGATGATTTTTGTTTTGCCTCTGATTTTCCCCTTTTAATTTTTAGTTTTTATCCTTTCAATAGGGAAATGAAAGAACTCGGGATTTTGTAGTGCTCTGTAGTACTGAATCTTTGTCGTTTAATTGAGAGTTGCATAGAATATGCAACTCTTTGTTTATTGCTGCATACTGCAATGTTT
>DXOJ01000094.1 GCA_019412865.1 Bacteroides sp.
TCCTTATAGTTTACATTTTTAATTTTTATACCTTTAATTGCTCCTAACAAAGCTGTAAGACGCTGTTGTCCATCAATCACTAAATCACGAGCCGTATTGAAGGTTTTATCATTAATTCCAATCTGCCCTTTGTTTTCAAAATCAGCAGGTGATTCCCAAAGCATTACATATCCAATTGGATACCCTTTCAACATAGAATCCAACAAATCACGAACTTTATTATCTTTCCAAACAAAAGGTCTTTGCAAATCAGGCAAACCAATACGCCCATTTTTTACATCATTAAGTAAATCTCCAACTTTACTTGGTATGTTATCAAATAATTCTTTTCCCATAACTGGTCACTATTTTACCAAACTCATTAACGTATCATAACTATCAATTTTACCATACTTAACCCCTGAATTGCTTAACTGCTCAAAAAGTTTCTCTGCACAAGCAATCTTGTTTTTCTCAATTTCCCGCAACTCCATGGAGCTCATTGAACCCTTGGTTTCAGCAATGAAATAGATATGCTTCACTTTATCTTTTTCAAAAGCAATAGCCCAGTCCGGTGAATAATTTCCTACAGGAGTCGGAATGTGGAATCCCTTTGGTAGTTTCGCATATACTGCCACTTCATCAGAAATATCAAGACTTTCTACAAATTTACGTTCATTACTCTTTTCCGCTATACCATCAGTGAATACATAGTCAAGAATACTCTTTTGAGCTTTAAAAGCCTTATCCATAGAAGTATGCTTTTCCTGTGTAAAGATACTGCTGTCATATTCACCATCTACTTGATTATATGAAATATGCTCCACAATCATAGTTGCTTTCTGTTCAAGGATAAGCCGAGTAACCTTGGTAATAAACTCTTCCGGGTTCACCTTAAACATATCAAATTTAACCGGACGGATTTTTGTCAGTATTGTCGCTACGGTTTTACGGGTGAGTGTCGTGCCGGATGCTATTTTACCGATAAGATCATACTTCACATGGCTAACCACATCTGTAGTCAGTCTATCCGTCTGCGACGCCTTTTTTTGAAGCATCTCACCTGAAACGACATCATCTTTCTTTAGTTCATCCTTCTGAACACCTTTCGTTATCACATAAGTCAGTTGAGTGACTTCCAACTCTCTATTAATAGCTTCCACAGCTTTTTCAATCAACTCGTTACTGTCAAATTGAACTTTATAAGCGTATTTATGGTTGATACGCTTCCACAACGCCTGAAATTCCTTCTTTGAAAAATTATCGTTAAGTGTATTAGGCGGTGTTTGTGGTTTGCTACCATTGCCAATCATATCATCAAGAGCCTTACTATCGAAGATAGACTGAACACGTTTATAAACAGCATCTGTCAGTGGTTCCAGTTCATCAGGAAGTTGTTTCAAATTATTATTCTTCAAGTCCTCACGGAATGTATCTGTAACCTCACCACCTTTCGTAATATAACCGTTCATACGCAACTGGAATACAATTTCTTGTGCGTCTTCTTTGGAAACAGTATATTTCTTCCCTTCATTGGAAAAGAGAATCTTACCAATAAAGAAATCAATATCAGCCTTGGTAGGACGATCGTAGAGGTCTGCATTGATGTCCTTCTGCAAATCTGCCACAAAAGAAGCATATCCTTCAGAGGCTATAACGGTCAGTTTGTTCACACTATGAACTTCATCTGGCAGTATTTCCGCATCCATGCGGATACCATACTGGTCAACACAAAGTCGCAGACCACGACCAACTTCCTGTCTCTTCTGACTTACACTATTAGATTGGCGAAGTGAACAGATTTGAAATACATTCGGATTATCCCACCCTTCACGTAAGGCTGAATGAGAAAAGATAAAACGAACCGGTTCGTCAAAGCTAAGCAGACGTTCCTTGTTCTTTAAAATCAAGTCGTAAGCCGAAATATCGTCTGATTGGTCTGAACCACGTTTTATATCACTATTGACACTTCTCCCTTTCTTATCAATGCTGAAATAACCCGCATGAGTTTCATGCGTAGAAATACTTCCTAGATAAGACATGTAATCAGCATCAAACATATTCTGATTATTATTCAATTCCGCTCTATATTCTTGCTCGAATATTTCACCATAACGTCCAAGCATTTGCTGTCCGTCTTCATCATATTTCCTATAGTTGGCAACTTCATCCAAGAAAAAAAGCGAAAGCGTTTTGATTCCACGTTTAAACAGAGAAGCTTCCTTGCGAAAATGTGCCTTTATAGTTTCCCTGATTTGAATACGTGCTTTGTGATCAGCCGAAATATCCCCATACACATCTTTAATATACATCATTTTTCCGTTGGAGAATGAAACAGTACTATGACTACTATCCATTGTATCAATATGGATATCAGAAATAGTATAACCACGATATTGCTCCAATTCATTAGACACGTAAAACAAATCATCTCCGACACCGAGATTCTTTACCTCTCTCTTAATGTTATTGGCGTGTTTCACTTCTATTTCAAGACGAGCTTTGGGAGCTTCTGTCTTGGACAAAACAATATCTTCCAGATACATGTAACTATCCGTACCTTTAAGATGTTTCAATTCAAAACCTACTACCTCAATCTTCTTTACCAGTTTTTGATTGTAAGCATCCAATGCATCCAACACATAAACAGGATTGTGCGTTTCTTTATGAGTAGCTGAATAGTTCAACGTAAAGAGAGGGTTAAAGCGAGCTAAAGCAGTTTGTGTCGCTGCTCCGCCCATCTTTTGCGGTTCATCAAGAATGATGATCGGATGATTAGCGGATATAACATCAATTGGTCGACGGCTGCCAAACTCATCACGTACGGAGTAAATGATGCGGGCAGCAGCATTTTTCGCACCCTCTTTCAAAGAGGTGTTAAAAGCCTGTGTATTAATAATCATTACAGAGATGTCACCACTTTGAGAAAACGTATCTATTTGATTCAGATTATTACTGTTATAAATAAAATAACGTGCTTTCTTCCCATAAAACTCCATAAAGTGATCTACCGTTATATCAAAGCTTTTCTTTACACCTTCACGAATAGCGACACTTGGTACAACCACAATAAACTTAGTCCATCCATACAGTTTGTTGAGTTCAAACATAGTTTTGATATAGACGTATGTTTTACCTGTACCGGTTTCCATCTCAACATCAAGCTGACAATGCCCAAGCTTGTCTACCACCTCATTTGATAAACGAATATTATTTTCAGTCTGAACCTGATGAATGTTTTTCAATAATTCATCTTTAGTCAAAACTATATCTCCGTTTTTATATCCGGTAGAGTCTTCTTCGAAATGTATATTCTTGACTTCTATCAGTTTACCATTATCCTTTTCATACGTTTTTCCTTTATCCACTACATACTCTGCCAAGCCCTTGTTAGGTTGTCCGTTAAATACCTTCACCACATTTTCGACAGCATCTGTTTGGTATTGTTGTATCTTGAATTTAAGTTTCATCATCTTCCTTTTATTAATTTGTTCACTCCCGATTTCACTTTCCAGTATCCTGCTTTGTCTGAACCTATTCGTTCTATAATGTTTAGCTCTTTTAATTGAGCTATAGCCCTTCTGATTGTTGCCAGACTTACGTTTAAACGTTCACATAATTCAGGCCGAGTTATAGTCGGGGTTTCTTTTAACAATGAGATTAAGTCCTTTTGCAGTAAAGTAAATGATTTTACAGGGTCATTTACAGGGTCATTTACAGGGTCATTCGTTTGACTTCTATAATTATTATTCAGCAGTTCAGTATAAAAGGAAGTAGCTTGCGAACGAAATCTAGGTTCTTTTGCTTCAGTAAAGCCCGGAAGTTTTGCCGTTTCATTATATATCTTTCGTAATCCACTTCCTCTCTTTTCCATGAAATCCAACTGTGCAAACACATCGGCTAATATAGGATTACGACGTTTGGACGAAACATCATCCAAGTCCCGGTCTTGAATAAGTGTTCCATCAAACATTCCTCCCGGAGAATAAATAACCAATCGATCATCATAAATATCAATATGAACTTCACTTCCCAACTCTGAATAATCACGATGTATAAACGCATTAACCAATGCTTCAAACACTGCACGGCGTGAGTAATCAGGAGTGTTCAGGCGGCGGTTCGGCAATTTTATCCATCCTTTCAAATTGTGTAAATGGGGCACGTGTAAAAACCTGTGTTTTCGTTTGTTATTTTTTGCTATAAAAAA
>DXOJ01000095.1 GCA_019412865.1 Bacteroides sp.
CTTCTACATCCGGTCGATATTCCTCGGTGCTGGACAGTGCTCATCGGTGCCGCGATTAGTATAATATTTAGGCGCAGATTTCGCAGATTACACGGTTTTAAGAATAAAAAATCCGTGTAATTCGCGTAATCTGCGCCTAATTTTAAATCTTTATGTAAAGCGAGCCTATTATCTTTTTATTAGACTCCTTTTCATTTACTTTTAGATTCCTGCTAGCTCCAGTACTTTTTCAACAGCTGCCGGTAGTCCGTCAGTGTTTTTACCTCCTGCGGTTGCGAAGTGAGGTTGGCCACCGCCACCACCTTGAATCAACTTGGCAGCTTCTTTCACCAGATTGCCAGCTTTCAGACCACCCGCAACCAGATTGTCGCTAAGCATGACTGTCAGCATCGGTTTTCCGTTGTCTATACTTCCGGCAACGAAGAACAAGTTTTCTGTAATCTCACCGCGAAGTTGGAAAGCGATATTCTTCACTACTTCTGCTGGTAGCGGAGCACAGAACTTAACCACTTTGATGCCGTGAATTTCCTGTATATTCTTCAACAGTCTTTCTTTCAGAGCTGCTTCTTTTTCTTTCATGAAGTCTTCTACCTGCTTCTTCAATCCTGCATTTTCATCCAGATATTTGCGGATTGCAATACCCAAATCAGGAGCATTGTTGAAAAGAGCTTTCAAATCACTAAGTGTATCCTGCACTGTATCCAGCAATTCTTCTACACGCGCTCCGGTGTAAGCTTCAATACGACGAACACCGGCAGCAACTGAACTTTCCGACATGATTTTCACCATACCGATATTCCCGGTTGCAGCTACGTGTGTACCTCCACAGAATTCAATAGAAGAACCGAATTGGATCACACGTACTTTGTCACCATACTTTTCACCAAAGAGAGCGATAGCTCCCAGCTCTTTAGCTTCTTCGATAGGAATGTTGCGGTATTCTTTCAAAGGAATATTGGCACGAACTCTTGCATTGACGATATGCTCTACTTTACGGATTTCCTCATCGGTCACTTTCTGGAAGTGAGAGAAGTCAAAACGTAATGAATCCGGTGTAACCAATGAACCTTTCTGTTCGATGTGTTCACCCAGCACTTCACGTAAAGCAGCATCCAACAAGTGAGTCGCCGAGTGATTGGCTGCGCAGGCAGCACGTTTGTCAGTGTCTACACAAGCCATCATCGGAGCTTCCGGATGTTCGGGCAACTTTTTGGTAATATGTATTGGAAGATTATTTTCTTTCTTGGTATCGATCACTTCAATCGTTTCGAATTCGCTTACCAATACACCGGTATCACCGACCTGACCACCACTTTCTGCATAGAATGGAGTATAGTCAAGTACAATCTGATACAATGTTTGGTTCTTTTGTTTGATCTGACGATAACGAAGGATAGAAGCTTCGTATTCAGTGTAATCGTAACCAACGAATTCGGTCGTTCCTTCTTTCAGTATAATCCAGTCACCAGTCTCGATAGCGGCAGCATTACGTGCACGCTGTTTCTGTTGCTGCATTTCTTCATTGAACTCGTCGATGTTGATAGTCATTTCGTTTTCACGGAGAATCAGTTCTGTCAAGTCGAGTGGGAAACCGAATGTATCATATAAAGTAAAAGCATCCTTACCGCTGATTTCTGTTTTTCCGCTGGCTTTGGTATCTTCCATGGTCTTATCCAGTAAGCGGATACCTGTTTCCAGTGTACGGAGGAATGATTCTTCTTCTTCCTTGATTACTTTTTCAATCAGTGTTTTTTGTGCAACCAGTTCAGGATAAGCTTCTCCCATGTTATCAATCAATACAGGAAGCAACTTATACATAAATGCCTGTTTTTGTCCAAGGAAAGTATATCCGTAACGAACAGCACGGCGAAGGATACGGCGGATCACATAACCAGCTTTCGCGTTAGAAGGCAACTGACCGTCTGTGATAGAGAATGCAATAGTACGGATATGGTCGGCAATTACACGCATGGCGATGTCCTGCTGCTTATCTTTTCCGTATTCTGTACCCGACATAGCTGCAATAGCTTTCAGCATTGGCTGGAATACGTCTGTATCGTAGTTGGATGTTTTTCCTTGTAAAGCCATACAAAGACGCTCGAAACCCATACCGGTGTCAATAACCTTTGCAGGAAGCGGCTCAAGGCTGCCATCTGCTTTGCGGTTGTATTGCATGAATACGAGATTCCAGATTTCAATTACCTGCGGATGATCGTGGTTCACGAGGTCGCGACCGGAGATCTTGGCACGTTCTTCAGCAGGACGAAGGTCAATATGGATTTCGGAACAAGGTCCGCAAGGTCCTGTATCCCCCATTTCCCAGAAGTTATCGTGTTTGTTACCGTTGATGATGTGATCCTTTGGCAAGAACTGTTCCCAATAAGAAGCAGCTTCGTCGTCACGGCTCAATCCTTCTTCGGGACTTCCTTCAAATACGGTTGCATAGAGATATTCCGGATTCAGTTTCAAGACTTCTACCAGATATTCCCACGCCCAGTTGATTGCTTCTTTCTTGAAGTAATCGCCAAACGACCAGTTACCAAGCATTTCAAACATGGTGTGGTGGTATGTGTCGTGTCCCACTTCTTCCAAGTCATTATGCTTTCCGCTAACGCGCAAACATTTCTGCGAGTCCGCGACTCTTTGGTATTTCGCCGGGTGGTTACCCAAAATAATATCTTTAAACTGGTTCATACCCGCGTTCGTAAACATCAGGGTAGGGTCATCTTTAATCACCATCGGAGCCGAGGGGACGATGTGGTGTCCTTTCGACTCAAAGAAATTCTTGAATGAATCTCTGATCTCTTTTG
>DXOJ01000096.1 GCA_019412865.1 Bacteroides sp.
CACCAATATATCCCGATGAGGAAACTGCTCATTAGCACCCACTACGGCAGCCATACGGTCATATCCCAATGTTTCGGGAGTTTCGTACAGGTTGACAACCGGAAGCGGAGTCTGATGATTGAGCCAGAGCAAAGGAAACGGCAAAGCTGCCAAATCAGCTAATACCTTTTCGCTTAAATCAATGACAGTAGCCACAATCCCCTGTTCAACCGGATATTGGGAACAAAAAGCCTTCAAGCAACCCAACGACTGATTGGATTCAGCTACTACATCCACGATTTCTCCGCCGTCGAAGAAAGCAATCTTTGCCTTTGTATTTCCTATGTCGATTATTAAATTCAAATCTTTTGATTCTTTAGTGGGCGCAAAGGTAAAGTAAAAAAAGAAAAGTTGAAGCATAGAAGAGGAATTATCTTCTTTTTTCATTTTAGAAATCCCCAAAAACAAAAAAATCGAACTATCTATTTTTAAATAGATCAATTATCTTTTATTGTTTATTATGTATTCCACTTTGCGTTCGGCAGTCTTTTTTTATTACATCATAAACAGCTAATAAGCAATAGATTACAAGAGAAAAACAGTGTTCCAAAAAGTGTTCCACTATTTTGTAATCAATTTTCCGTTCAAGCAGAAACATTATTTCACCCCAACAGAGGCTCCATTTAAAGAAAACAGAGCCTTTGTTTAAGCCATATAGAGCTTCTGCTTGTATGAAACGGAGCCTCTATTCTGATAAAATAGAGGCTCCGTTTTCCCGAATCCAACTATTCTTCATATATTTGCCACCGAAATAAAACGAACCAGCTAATGAAACGGTTTTTCTCATGCATCATCCTCTCCTTCTTCCTGTTGCTTTTGCCCGCCGGACAAGCATCTGCCAACAACAACGACTCCATCCGTTTGAGCCTGTTGACTTGTGCCCCCGGAGAGGAAATATATTCCCTGTTCGGACACACTGCCATCCGTTACGAAAATCCTTCACAAGGGATTGACGTTGTATTCAACTACGGATTGTTCAGTTTCAACACTCCCAACTTCATCTTCCGCTTCTCGCTCGGAGAAACAGACTACCAACTGGGAGCAACGGATTATGAACGTTTTGCAGCTGAATACGCATTTTTCGGACGCAGCGTATGGCAGCAAACGCTGAATCTGACCGATGAAGAAAAGACAGAACTAATCCGGCTATTACAAGAAAATTACCATCCGGAAAACCGGGTGTACCGTTATAATTTCTTTTACGATAATTGTGCTACCCGCCCCCGGGACAAGATAGAAGAAAGCATTGCAGGAAAAGTGATTTATCCCGCAGAACCGCAGGGTGGCTCCCACACTTTCCGCAACATCGTACATCAGTATTGCAAAGGACATCCGTGGGCACGTTTCGGCATCGATCTCTGTATCGGAAGTGAAGCCGATCAGCCCATCACACAACGTCAGATGATGTTTGCCCCTTTCTACCTGATGGATGCTTTCGACGGTGCACAAATTAAAGGCGATTCTATCCAGCGTCCACTCATAACGGCCAACGAACTGGTAGTCGATGCCACTCCCGAACCGGATGAAAGCAGCCGGATGCCTACTCCGCTTCAATGCTCCTTACTCTTATTTATACTGACAGCCGCCGCCACAATCTATGGAATCCGCCGGAGAACCGGATTATGGGGAATCGACCTCTTTCTTTTTGGTATGGCAGGCATTGTGGGATGCGTCCTCGCCTTCCTCGCACTCTTCTCCCAACACCCGGCAGTCAGCTCCAATTTCCTATTATTGGTATTCCATCCGGGGCAACTTTTTTTCTTGCCATACATTATATATTGTGTCCGAAAAGGAAAGAAATGTTGGTATTTAACCCTGAATCTGATGGTTTTAACACTTTTTATAGTGCTTTTTCCTGTAATTCCGCAAAGATTTGACTTTGCTGTTGTACCTTTGGCACTCGTTTTGCTGATACGTTCAGCGAGCAATCTGATTGTGACATCTAAAAAGAAATAATGAAAGGACTACTAACTTCCCTCATCACCGTACTGACTTTCACCGGGCTACAAGCCCAGTCACTGCCTGCCGCCCCTAAATTAGTAGTAGGGCTGACGATTGACCAATTACGTACGGACTATTTGGAGGCTTTTTCGTCACTCTACGGTGAGAAAGGCTTCAAACGTCTTTGGAAAGAGGGAAGAGTGTTCCATAACGCCGAATATACCTTCTGCGGTATAGACCGTGCTTCTGCCATAGCGGCTATTTATAGCGGTACGACGCCTTCCATGAACGGAATTATTTCTCAACGCTGGATGGATGCCTCTACCCTTCGCCCCGTCAACAGCACAGACGACACGGCATTTATGGGGTATTACACCGACCAGACTGTCGCCCCCACCAAACTACTGACTTCAACCATTGCCGACGAGCTTAAAATAGCGACACAAGGCAAAGGACTCGTATATGCCATTGCACCAGATTGCGATGCCGCACTTTTCGCAGCCGGACATGCCGGAAACGCTGCTTTCTGGATCAATCCCAACACCGGAAAATGGAGCGGAACCACCTATTACGGAGAGTTTCCGTGGTGGGCAAGCCAATATAACGACCGTCAAGCGATTGATTTCCGTATTGCCGGTATGACATGGGAACCTATATTTCCCCGGGGCATGTACACTTTCCTGCCAGATTGGCGGGATATGCTCTTCAAATATAAATTTGATGATGATCGCAATAACAAGTACCGCCGCTTCATCACCAGCCCTTTTGTAAACGATGAAGTGAATGCGCTTGCCGAAGAAGCATTAAACAAAAGTTCGATCGGCATGGATGACATTACTGACTTATTGGCACTCACTTACTATGCCGGAAACTATGCGCATAAATCCGTACAGGAATGTGCCATGGAAATACAAGACACCTATGTGCGTCTTGACCGCAGCATTGCCGACCTGCTCGAAGTTCTTGATAAGAAAGTAGGACTGCAAAACGTGCTTATTTTCGTCACTTCCACCGGATATATAGACAGCGAATCGCCCGATTCGGGATTGTACAAGATTCCCGGCGGAGAGTTTTATCTCAACCGTTGTGCGGCTCTATTGAATATGTACCTGATGGCTACGTATGGCGGAGGAAAGTATGTGGAAGCTCACCATAACCAGCAGATTTATCTGAATCATAAGTTATTGGAAAAAAAAGAACTGAATCTGGCAGAGATCCAACAAAAGTCAGCAGAATTCCTGATGCAGTTCAGCGGAGTGAACGAAGCCTATTCGGCTAACCGGCTATTACTGGGTTCATGGACTCCGGAAATCTACAAAATACGTAACGGCTACCACCGCAAACGTTCGGGTGACCTCGTAATCGACGTCCTCCCCGGATGGACGATCGTCAACGAGAACGGCGGCGACAACAAAGTGGTACGTCATTCTTATATTCCCTCACCGCTGATTTTCATGGGACATTCCGTGAAACCGGCCATTATCCAGACACCTGTAACCATTGACCATATTGCGCCTACACTGGCACATTTTATGCGCATCCGGGCTCCCAACGCCTGTACTTCTGCTCCTATTACCGACCTTCGGTAAAAATTTACTCACAAAAACAGGGAGCAAAACATAAATAAATCAGCATTTTAATGTAACTTTGCGGAGGTTATTCGTCACATAATCGATCGATTCACACAGATTTCTTTCTTGAATCTGTGTGAGGAATGAGAAAATCTATCCGGATGAATGTGACCTGCAATAGATAAATAATAAACTAAATAATATAACAT
>DXOJ01000097.1 GCA_019412865.1 Bacteroides sp.
ATACCCTCTTCCAGAAATTCCGGACGGTATTTACCCAATTCTTCTCCTGTAAAATACTCTTCCAGAGATACCAGGGGAGCTATCTTATCCAACCGGTATGCACTGTCAGGATAGGACGAAAATATATCGGGCAGCGGTTCCGCTCCAATCACGCGGTTCGCCGAGGCGTACAGCACTTCCTCCAGCTCATCACTGGAGCCGTATCCTTTCGCATCGATTATTATCCCCTCATTCATTCCGACCGTATCGTTGAACTCCTGAACCAGTTTGTCAAATTGCATCTTTACCACTGCATTATAAGAATGCCAGAGCGTAATCACCACCGGCGACTTCGGATCAGGCACTTTTTTTCCTCTTTTACCGCATCCGCCGAGACTGACCACCGTCATCAAGACGAGCGCTGCTATTATCGTATATTTACTTATCCTTCTCATACATACTCCAACCAATGCACATTAGTCTACTCTACTATATAATATGATAACAGTTTAAAGCATGAACTGTTACTATAATATCTCAGTATACCGTATCATATGCCGGCTGTCTATTGCAATTATAAAATATCAAAAACCGGACCAAAAGCGTATGCTTTTGATCCGGCTCTGTAATTGTAAAATTCTATTGCCCCTGAATTAGTTCACAAGCTTAGCAACATTTAATTTAACGCCAGGACCCATAGTGGACGTAAGTGTCACACTCTTTAAGTAAGAGCCCTTTAATGCACTTGGCTTTGCCTTCAGGATAGCGTCGATAAGCGTCTGGAAGTTGTCCGCTAACATTTCTTCTGTGAAAGAAGCTTTTCCTACTGGCACGTGGATAATATTTGTTTTATCAAGTCTGTACTCAATCTTACCAGCTTTGATATCGTTGATAGCCTTTGTTACGTCCATAGTAACTGTACCGGCTTTCGGGTTAGGCATTAAGCCCTTCGGTCCGAGTACACGTCCTAAACGACCAACAACACCCATCATATCAGGTGTAGCAACAACTACGTCGAAATCCAACCATCCCTCATTCTGGATCTTCGGGATGAGTTCCTCAGCGCCTACAAAGTCTGCGCCTGCAGCCTGAGCCTCGTCAGCCTTCGGTCCTTTTGCAAATACAAGGATTCTAACTGTCTTGCCTGTTCCGTGCGGTAAAACTACGGCACCACGGATCTGCTGATCAGCATGACGTCCATCACATCCGGTTCTGATATGAGCTTCAATTGTTTCATCAAATTTAGCAACAGATGCTTTCTTTACGATAGAAATAGCTTCTGCAGCGTCATAAAGATTTGTGCGGTCTACTAATTTAGCAGCCTCTACGTATCTTTTTCCTCTTTTCATTATAAATAACCTCCTAGTGGTATTGTCGGGGATGTCCCTCCCACGTTATAAAAATGCAGCTTCCGGCCTACTCAGCGACCGTGATACCCATGCTTCTTGCTGTACCAGCAATCATGCTCATGGCTGCTTCCAGAGATGCTGCGTTTAAGTCAGGCATCTTTGTCTCGGCAATCTTCTGTAAGTCTTCTTTGGAGATAGTCGCAACTTTTGTCT
>DXOJ01000098.1 GCA_019412865.1 Bacteroides sp.
GATATTAATATGTTGCAAAGTAAAGGATTTATTTGGAAAAATGATTTGTTATCTCGATTATTTTACCGAATATTGCTCCACTTTTTAGGATTTAACTATGAATTATGAACTAACATCAGCTTATAAACCTACCGGAGATCAGCCGGAAGCTATAGCACAACTTACTGAAGGGGTCCTTCAGGGAGTTCCCGCACAGACTTTATTGGGAGTGACCGGGTCGGGAAAAACATTTACCATTGCCAATGTGATCGCCAATATCAATAAACCCACCTTGATTTTGAGCCATAACAAAACACTGGCTGCCCAGCTCTACAGTGAGTTTAAAGGTTTTTTCCCAAACAATGCGGTAGAATATTACGTTTCTTACTATGATTATTACCAGCCGGAAGCTTATCTGCCGAACAGTGATACATATATAGAGAAGGATCTCGCCATCAATGACGAAATCGACAAGCTCCGGCTCGCTACCACTTCCGCCCTACTCTCCGGGCGAAAAGACGTGGTAGTGGTTTCTTCGGTATCTTGTATCTACGGTATGGGAAATCCTTCGGACTTCTACAAAAATGTCATCGAAATAGAACGGGGACGGATGATGGACCGCAATGTGTTTCTACGTCGTTTGGTAGACAGCTTGTATGTCCGCAATGATATTGACTTGAACCGTGGAAATTTCCGGGTCAAGGGCGACACAGTGGATATTTATCTGGCTTATACCGACAACCTGCTCCGTGTCACCTTTTGGGGGGATGAGATTGACGGCATCGAAGAGGTAGATCCTATCACAGGAGTCACTATCGCACCATTTGACGCCTATAAGATTTATCCGGCCAACCTGTTCATGACTACCAAAGAGGCTACTCTCCGTGCTATTCATGAAATAGAGGATGATCTAACCAAGCAAGTAGCTTTCTTCGAATCTATCGGCAAAGAATACGAGGCCAAACGATTGTATGAGCGAGTAACTTACGATATGGAAATGATCCGGGAATTGGGACATTGTTCCGGAATTGAGAATTATTCCCGTTATTTTGACGGCCGTGCTGCCGGTACCCGCCCCTATTGTTTGCTCGATTTCTTTCCGGATGATTTCCTGATCGTTATCGACGAAAGCCACGTAAGCGTACCCCAAATCCGTGCAATGTATGGAGGAGACCGTGCGCGAAAAATCAATCTTGTGGAATATGGTTTTCGATTGCCTGCCGCTATGGACAACCGTCCGTTGAAATTTGAAGAGTTTCAGGAGATGGCAAAACAAGTAATCTACGTCAGTGCTACACCGGCGGATTATGAATTGATTCAGTCGGAAGGAATCGTCGTGGAACAGGTGATTCGTCCTACCGGTCTGCTTGATCCTATCATCGAAGTACGTCCGAGTCTCAATCAGATTGACGATTTAATGGAAGAAATCCAGCTCCGTATTGAAAAGGAAGAACGCGTACTCGTCACTACACTAACCAAACGAATGGCAGAAGAACTGGCAGAATATCTTCTTAATAATAATGTGAGATGTACCTATATCCATAGTGATGTCGACACACTGGAACGTGTGAAGATTATGGATGATCTCCGGCAAGGAGTTTATGATGTACTTATCGGGGTCAACCTGCTTCGTGAGGGTCTCGACCTTCCGGAAGTGTCTCTCGTCGCTATTCTCGATGCAGACAAAGAAGGGTTCCTCCGCTCCCACCGTTCGTTGACACAAACTGCGGGACGTGCCGCGCGTAATGTGAACGGTAAGGTAATCATGTATGCTGATAAGATGACGGATAGTATGAAACTGACGATTGATGAAACGAACCGTCGCCGCGAAAAGCAGTTGGCATACAATGAGGCAAACGGAATTACCCCGCAACAGATTAAAAAGGCCAGAAACTTGTCTGTATTCGGTAATGCAAAAGAGGCAGATGAGCTGTTGAAAGAAAGACATGCTTATATAGAACCTTCTACTCCGAATATCGCCGCAGATCCGGTAGTGCAGTATATGAGTAAAGCGCAAATGGAAAAGAGTATCGAGCGTACCCGCAAACTGATGCAGGAAGCAGCCAAGAAACTTGAATTTATCGAAGCCGCACAATATCGTGACGAATTATTGAAACTGGAGGACTTGATGAAAGAGAAATGGGGATAAAATTTCCCCTTTGTTCACTTATTATAGCCTGATTGCTAAGGGCTGAAACTCTTAACAAACCTGTAACTTCGCATTTAGTCTATTAATTAGTGTTATAAAAACACCAATTAAGGGCTGATAATTTGCAAAGTTACCGGAATCCCGTATCTTTGCACTGTGTTTTTCATAGTATTAGATTTAAGGTTAACAAAGGTT
>DXOJ01000099.1 GCA_019412865.1 Bacteroides sp.
GGAAACAGCCCTTTATTATTTCAGCTTAAAAAGTTTCATCGGACAGCAATAATTGTAATGTTCGAATCCAAGGTAGTCATGTCCTTCACGATGTCCGGTCTTGAAGATAGGAACCAGACTCTTACCTTCCAATGGGATGATGTCATTTCCTTTATATTTGGTAGGATAAGTGGCGCCTGCCATATCGATACAAGTAGCCATGATGTCCATCACATGTCCGATTTCGGGAGTCGTTTTGCCGACATTCTTCTTGATACCTTTTGGCCAGTGGGCAATCATCGGAGTACAGATTCCTCCTTCATAAGATTTGGCTTTCCAAAAACGGAACGGTGTGTTGGCTACGTTTGCCCAGCGTGCTCCCAGTGAAGCATAAGTTGTTTCCGGTCCAGGCAGCACTTCTTTGTTATGAGGATAAACCATTTTCTCCCCTTTACGTGTCATATCAGGACGGTCATTTTCTCCTGGAGAGTAGTTCTGACAATCTTCATTGCTGCATCCATTGTCGGAAAGGAATAAAATCAGTGTATTTTCAAGTTGTCCTGTCTTTTCCAAAGCATCGATTACTTGTCCTATTCCCTGGTCCATACGGTCGATCATGGCAGCATGAACAGCCATGGCACGAGCATCCCATTCAGCATGTGGGTTATCTTCCCATTTATCTTTGAACTGTCTATCAGACAGGAAATTATCCATGTTAGGGAATATACCAAGCTGTTTCTGACGTTCGTAACGGGCGTTACGGATAGCTTCCCAGCCAACTTTATAGGTATCCTTATATTTTTCAATATCTTCCGGCAGTGCATGCAATGGCCAGTGTGGTGCTGTGTAAGCCAGGTACATAAAGAATGGTTTATCGTCTTTGGCATACTCTTTCACTTCTTTCACTGCACGGTCTGAAAGCGCCTGTGTGATGTAATATCCGTCGGGTACTTCTTTCACGGGTACTTCACCTTCTACCAGACTGAATGGGTCAAAATAGTCTACTACTCCGTAGATAGTACCATAGTGGTTATCAAATCCGCGATTCACCGGATAATGACAAAGATCAGAATAGGTTTCGTGGTATACGTGATGTGCGAGCCATTCGCGTTGGTCTTTGCGTAGTGGAGTTTCTGCGATGTGCCATTTACCTACCATGCTGGTAGCATATCCTGATTCTTTCAATACCTCTGCGATGGTAACGGCATTGCGTGAGAGTGTTCCCCGGTAACCCGGCAGGTGGTCATCGAAGGTCATACGTCCGATTCCTGCCTGATGTTGATAAAGTCCTGTCAACAGGGAAGCACGCGTCGGACAACTCCGGCTGGTGTTATAGAAATGATTGAAACGTACTCCTTGTTTTGCCAGTTTGTCCAGATTAGGTGTGTGGATTTCACTACCGTAGCATCCCAGGTCGGAATAGCCTAGGTCATCTGCAAGAATTACCAGGATATTGGGTCTTTGATCGGACTTTTTTCCTTTGGCCTCTGCTGCAGAATGTCCAGCAACCATCAAGGCGGTTGGTAATAGTAAAAATTTAGAATTCATAAGTTTAATGTTGGTTTATAATTTGTTTTTCACTGTATTACTCTTTTCCTTTGTCTTTGTTTTCCTCAAACCATTTACATACTTTCTTGCTCAACTTGGCAACCAAATCAGGATGCTCATTTGCGATATTATTCTTTTCGAACTTATCCTTTTCCATATCATATAATTGCGCATCGCTTCCGTCACCATTCACTAATAATTTCCATTTTCCGCTACGTATAGCTAAATGAGGGCTTTTGTCATAAGGGTTTCCTGGAAAGCCAAAATGTTTGTTTCGTCCGAAGTCCCACATTAAATCAGTCTTGCGTTTAGCTTCCGATTTACCGAGAAGAACTTTTGCATAGTTCTGCCCATCACCTTTATAGCCTTTTTCAGTCTTGATTCCGGTTACTGAACACAAAGTCGGATATAAATCTACGGCACATAATACTGATTCATTATTTACCTGTCCGGCTTTAATCTTCTTAGGATATCTGACGATGAACGGCATGCGGATACCGCCTTCATAAAGACTATTTTTAGTTCCTCTCAGATAAGCGGAACGTACAGACTTGAAGCTAGGTGCAGGACCATTGTCGCTAGTGAAAATAATGATTGTATTTTCTCCCACTCCCAACTCATCCAGGGTTTTGATGAAACGTCCGAGTTGTTTGTCCATCTCCGCTAGTACAGGAGCAAATTCTTCTTGTGTTTCCCAGCTTTTTCTTTCCTTTTGTTTGAATTCCGGTACCCAAGGGGTATGCATATCATCCGGCCATAGATTCAGGAAAAAGGGTTCGTCTTTATGCTTTTTTACAAACTCAATACTTTTATCTACAAAGTATTCGGTACGTCTCCAACGTTTTACACTGTCTTTATCCGACCATATCCACTTGGTTGCAGTGATTGTTGGATCCGGATCCGGACTTTCGTAGGTTGATATGTATTCGTCAAAACCGTAATTCTTAATAGAAGGAGCGTTATGTACGTCACGTCCGCCTCCCATGTGCCATTTTCCGATGTGTCCTGTTGAGTAACCTGCATTTTGGAAAGCACGCGCCATTGAAGGCAACTTATCATCCAGGAAATTACGTTGTTCGCATCTCTTATTAGCAGCTTTGTCATTCAGAAAAGTGTTGATTCCCACTTCAAGAGGAAAGAGACCTGTGGTTAATCCACAGCGGGATGGAGAGCTAACCGGCGCAGAAGAGTAATATTGGTTGAATAATAGTCCGTCCTGTGCCAACTTGTCAATATTGGGGGTAGGAACGAATTTACCTCCATAACAACCTATGTCACCGATACCCATATCATCGATATAAATAATTACTACATTAGGT